>JBBRUH010000045.1:0-17697 GCA_038248005.1 Cytophagales bacterium
AAAAATATTTTTGAAAGAAAAAAGAGAATACTAATCTATGAATCAGAATGTAAGGGTTCGTTTTGCTCCTAGCCCTACGGGAGCTCTGCACATCGGCGGTGTGCGTACAGCTTTGTATAATTACCTTTTTGCTCGCCAAAATAAAGGGACTTTTATTTTAAGAATTGAAGATACTGACCAAAATCGCTACGTAGAAGGGGCAGAAAATTATATCTTTGAAAGCCTTGATTGGTTTGGACTAGAGTCCACAGAGTCACCTCTAAAGGGAGGAGAATATGCTCCTTATCGTCAGTCTGAACGCAAGGGAATGTACAAGCAATACGCCCAAAAGCTAGTAGATGAAGGCAAAGCGTATTATGCCTTTGATACCAAAGAAGAGATAGATGCCCTCAAAACTCGCCTAGAAGAAGCAAAAGCCAATCAAATTTCTTATAATGCCATAACTCGCATGCAGATGACCAACTCTCTTACACTCTCTGAGGAAGAAGTGAAGACTCGCATAGAGAGAGGAGATTCTTATATAATCCGTATCAAGATTCCCCCAAAAGATGAAATCAGGTTTCAAGATATGATAGTAGGTTGGGTGAAGGCTCATTCTTCTACTTTAGATGATAAAGTTTTACTCAAAGAAGATGGCTTGCCGACCTATCACCTTGCCAATGTGGTGGATGATTATTTGATGAAAATTACCCACGTTATTCGTGGAAAAGAGTGGCTTCCTTCGGCTTATTTACACGTTTTATTGTATGAGTTTTTAGGCTGGAAAGAGGTCATGCCTCAGTTTGCACACCTTCCTCTCATCCTCAAACCTAGTGGCAAAGGCAAACTTAGCAAGCGTGATGGCATTGCCTTGGGGATTCCTATTTTCCCTCTTTCTTGGGAAGATAAAGATGACAAAACGGGTGAAGAACAGACCATGCAAGGCTTTCGTGAAGATGGGTTTTTACCAGAAGCTGTGCTTAACTTTTTGGCTTTCTTAGGCTGGAATCCTGGGACAGAGCAAGAGATTTTTAGTATGGAAGAACTTATAGAATCTTTTGACATCAATAGAGTAGTAAAATCAGATGCTATTTTTGATTTTGAGAAAGCAAAATGGTTTAACCAACAGTACCTCAAAAACACAGAGAATCATAAACTAGGCGAACTGCTACAAGCCGAAATCAAAAGACAAAATTTTGCAACTGATTTTGATTTAGCAAAACTAACCCAAGTAGCCGAACTGATGAAAGAACGTATTACTTCCTTAAATGATGTGCTGAAAGATGGTTTGTATTTCTTTAAAACGCCTGAAGAATATGATGAAAAAACAGTCAAAAATCGCTGGAATGAAGAGGCTAAAGATTTTGTCAAAGCCATTCAAGCCCAAATAGAAGGCTTCACAGACGCTTGGAATGCAAGTAATTTGCATGACCTCATACACGGATACATAGAACAAAATGACCTCAAAATGGGCAAAACTATGCCTGCCTTGCGTCTAGCTGTCACTGGGCTAGGTGGCGGTCCTGATTTGATGGGAATTATGGAAGTAATAGGCAAAGCAGAAACTCTCAACAGGTTGGAAAAGGCTTTGAATAACTTGTAAGAAGTATTGGCAACAGTGATAATAACTACTGTTGCCTTTTTTTAAATGATGGCAAACTATCTATTAGAGTTGTTACATACAAACTACCAACACTTTAGCTTTTTTTACAACCAAATATATACATAGAACACATAGGGAATTGCTTACGAAAATCTTTTATACTAGCTTATAATTCCAAGTTTTCCAAATGAAAAATTGATGTAAATCATTGAAAATCAATAAGTAACAACACTATTCTCCAAAATCTATTTCATCCACTTGAATCCAAGACTCAAAATATATTGAGCATAATTTATCTTTATGATTTACTAAGTTCAAAAATAGTAATTTCAGGTCTTACATTAAATCTTACTTGCCAGAGATGGCCCAAAGCTCGATTGATGTAGAGCGTTCTCTTATCATCTAGTATTATTTTACCAGCACTATATTGTTTGTTTTTGACAGGAAGCATCAGAGGAGGTAAAAAGGGAGGTTTGCATTGCCCACCATGTGTATGCCCAGAGAGAATCCAGCCTTCATATTGATTCCAGATAGGCTCATCTGCTACATCAGGATTATGACAAAGTACAAGATTGGCTTTTTGTGTGTCTATTTTAGACATGACTTGCTGAGGATTAAAGTTTGTTCCCCAATAATCATCCAAGCCGATGAAGTTTAGGTCTTCAAAAGTTACTTGCTCATTTCTGAGCATTGTGATACCTTTTTGAGTCAGAATATCTGTGATCTGATGAGCAACTTCTTCCTCAGACCAGTTTTTGCCATAATCATGGTTACCCAAAATACCTGCTGTTCCTAGTTTTCCTTTGACTACATGCTGAAATACTTCCTGCAATTGTGTTAGCTGTTCACTAGACTCATAGCTTACAAAATCACCCGTATAGACCACAAAATCAGGATTGAATGCTTGTGCTTTTTTAAATGAATCAATGATATATTGCCTATCAAATCTATTGCCTACGTGCATATCACTAATTTGCATCAAAATTTTCCCTTCAAAGTGAGAAGGAAGATTTGGGATATACATTTTTAATTTGACAAATTCTAACCAAAAAGGCTCTACTTGCCAAGTATAGAAGCCCGTAGCCAAACTTAGACCACCCAATGCCAATGCTCCTCTTTTGATAAATTTTCTTCTTTTCATAAAAATGATTGTTATAAAATTTTGCTCTTACTCAGTTTTATAGTTTTACTTCATAGATTTTATAATGTTGCAACATCTTTATCGCCCTTAATGTAAATTATTTTTTGTGAATTTATTGCTGAAAATTTATGTTTTTGTTATAAATTGCAGGTCTATTTGAAATTAATCTAAATAAGAATAAGAGCCAATAGCTAAACTAAACCTAAAATATGAGAAGCATAGCAGATTTAAAAAAGGGAGAGAAAGGAATTATCAAAGCATTCACAGATGATTTGATGTCATTAAAGCTATTAGAAATGGGATGCCTTCCTAATACTGAAATCACTTTGTGTGGAAAAGCTCCACTTGGAGATCCTATCTGTATTCGTGTGGGAGGTTATAATCTTTCTTTACGCCTTTCGGAAGCTGCTACGGTGATGCTCAAAGTCTAAATATGAAGTGAATAATGTATTTGGGTCTTAATTGCTTCTCATCAAATTATCCAAACCTAAATATATGAGGATGCTTGTGGGCTCTCATTGATTAAAGAATCTTAAAATTAAAAAAGCTAAGGAGTAGGAAACGAACTGATTAGACGGGTGAGCAAAATAGATTTATTTGTCTCGCATGGGTTCATCTTATAAATACTCCATAAACCAAGATGAAAATTGCGCTCGCAGGAAACCCAAATGCAGGGAAATCAACTTTATTTAATCAGCTCACAGGTTTACACCAAAAGGTAGGAAATTTTCCAGGGGTAACCGTAGATAAAAAAACGGGTGTGTGCAAGCTCAATGCACAGCTAAACATCGAATTGGTAGATTTGCCTGGCACTTATAGTTTATATCCCAAATCACTTGATGAAACGATTGTATTAGAAACACTTCTCAATCCACGAAACTCAGATTATCCTGACTGGGTAATAGTAGTTGCGGATGCGTCTAATCTCAAAAGAAATTTATTGCTTTTTACTCAAATCAAAGATTTGGGTTTGCCCATCATTTTAGTCCTCAATCAAATAGACCAAGCCGAAGAAAAAGGAATTTTTATAGATACTATAAAACTCTCTGATCTTTTGGGAGTGCCTGTAATAGTTCTCAATGCACGTCGCCACGAACAAGTAGAAAAGTTTAAGCAGTTTTTACTCCAAACTTTGACTTCTAAGAATATAAATTCTAGTCAAGAATACGTAGTTAATCCTTATTTTTTTGAGCCACAACTCATTGATAAAATCAAGCAAGAATGTACTCTCAACAATAGCTACCAAGCTTGGCAGTATTTACACCATTCTTCTCATCTAAAATTTCTAAGTGATACTCAGAAAAACACCCTCAATACACTCTCTCAACAACATAAATTTAACTCCGTACATTGGCAGTCTCGTGAGACACTTGCTCGCTATGAAGTCATTGATGATTTGCTCAAAGAAACACTGAGCCAAACGCCGCAGCAAGCTGAAAAAATTAGTTTCAACGAAAAAGTAGATGCTATTCTCACACATAGAATCGGGGGATATGTGATTTTTTTGGTCGTATTATTTTTGATATTTCAGGCTATTTTTAGTTGGGCAAGCTATCCTATGGACTGGATAGATGCAGGTTTTAGCACTTTGCAAAGTTGGGTCAAGTCATCACTTCCTTCGGGTGCATTGACTGATTTGCTGGCAGATGGAATCATAGCAGGGATAGGAGGTGTAGTTATTTTCATCCCTCAGATTGCGATTTTATTCTTCTTCATTGCAATGCTTGAAGAGTCAGGTTATATGGCTCGTGTGGTCTATATGATGGATAAAGTCATGCGTCCTTTTGGGCTTAATGGCAGAAGTGTAGTTCCCCTTATTTCAGGGGTGGCTTGTGCGATTCCTGCTATTTTGGCTACTCGCACTATAGATAATTACAAAGAGAGAATCATCACTATCTTCGTAACCCCTCTGATGAGTTGCTCGGCTCGTCTGCCTGTTTATGCCATTTTAATTGCCCTTGTGATTCCTAATAAGACTGTCTTAGGCATTTTTACGCTACAAGGTTTGGTACTGATGGCGATGTATCTTTTGGGTTTTGTGATGGCACTGTTCTCTGCTTGGCTGATGAAACTTATCTTAAAAACACCCGAACGTAGTTTTTTGATTATGGAATTACCTTCCTACAAATACCCAAAATGGAGCAATGTAGGCTATGAAGTAAGCGAAAAAGTGAAAGTATTTATTTTTGAGGCAGGCAAAATTATTATAGCTGTTTCTATCATTCTTTGGGTCTTGGCTTCTTATGGGCCTTCGGAGGCAATGCAATCAGCAGAAATCAAAGCAAAACAAAGCATTCAACAAGATAGCACTCAAAATTATGAGAATGTATTGGCATCCTATAAACTAGAAGCTTCTTATGCAGGACATTTTGGCAAAGTCATAGAGCCTGTGATTGCACCTTTGGGCTATGATTGGAAAATCGGCATCGCCTTGATTACTTCTTTTGCGGCTAGAGAAGTCTTTGTGGGTACTATTTCTACCATTTATAGCATCGGAAGTGAAGAAGAAAATATCACCTCTCTCAAAGAAAGACTAAGGAATGAAAAAGATCCTATCACAGGAAAGCCTCGTTTTACGCTGGCAGTAGGTATTTCGCTGATGATTTATTATGCCTTTGCAATGCAGTGCATGAGTACATTGGCGGCCGTTTACAGAGAAACAAAAGGTTGGAGGTGGGTCTTTTTCCAATTTTTGTACATGACGGGACTGGCTTATCTTGCTAGTTTACTTGCTTTTCAATTACTTTCTTAGTTACATTAGTTGCTTATTATCAGTTGTTTAGGTCTGTTTATCTGCTGTTTATAAGATTTTTATTAGAAGGTTATAAGTGGCTTGGTATCATTTATGTAATATCATTTTCATAAATAATTCTTCAAGGTAGAAAATAAAATCAATATGAAAGCATTTAAAATAATTTTCCTCATAGTTTTCCTCTTCTTAGGAATCACTAGTTTTTCCATAAAAGCACAATGTCAGCTTTGCTACCTCACTGAGGCACAAGCTAAAGCAGCAGTAAACTATCTCTCTATCAAAAACGAAATGATTGTCTATGCAGGATGTGCCAACAATGACATTGCACGCCTTGTAAACATCAGCGAAATTAATTATCGTCCCTCAACAGATCAAAAGGGCTATTTTGAGATATATGCTCGTGGAACTACAATCGGTACTTTTTATATCCAAAATCAACGCCCTGAAAACTATGCTGATACAAATATGAAATTTGAATCCGTGATAGACATTGCTTATGTACATATCCGTACAGGAGGTTTTACGGATAAAATAACAGGAAAAGATGTGTGGGATGCCACTTGTTTAGGTATTTATCTAGGATATGATTGCGACCCTTGTGTAGATCCATTTGATTACCCTATGCTTACAAATAACTAAGGAAGAGATGAATTATAAATGATGGATTATGAGTTTGTAATAATCTGATAGGTGAGTTATAAATTATGAGTTTATAATGAACTGATAACGAGTTTTTACATACACTAAATCGGATTTACCTCATTCAAGCGTCTAGTCAGTTAAATTCTAATACTGAGTAGCTTGGGGCGATAATGCAGTCAGTTAGATTCTAAGTAGCTTGGGGCGATTCCCCAAGTTCTGATGTTCAAGCCTTCCAAGCTATTTTATATAGTTGTTAGAGCTATACCAATTATTAATCCTTAATTGACTTGACTACAAAAAGTGCCACATCAATCAAGGACTTTTTTCAACTATATTATTAAACATCAAGTATTCCCACTACTCGCTTGAACTGTATTATAAAACATCGTAATAATAGCCTGTGAGGATACAGACAATGACAAAGAGTTACTCTCACTATTTTAGCATCTCAAAATTTACCTTTTATAGATGGTTTAACACAGTAGAGCCTATTTTCAAAACTTTCTGACCATCAATATATCCTCGTCTATTTTATCATCCATCTGAAAAGGATGTACACCTGCCCGCTCAAATCCAAATTTAGTATAAAAGTCTATCACAGAGATATTAATCTCCCATATACTGAGCCAAGCCAAAGATTTATTTTGAAATTGTATTTCTTCTAAAACGGCTTCCATTAGTTTTGAGCCAAGCCCTCTTTTTTTATGCTGAGGATGTATATAAAATCGCTCAATACAGGTCATATTTTCTGGGCTAATGCTTGGAGTAGTTTTTTGGTCATCGAGCTTGGCATATCCTATGATTGTTTCTTCTTCTGTCGTCCCTTCTCTCATCACAAGATATTGAATGTGAGAGTTTTCTAGGTCTATCATTGTCTGAGAAAGTGTAAAAGCTTGTGCCACATACCTTTCTATATTTTCTCTGTAATGAGGAGCAAGTGTGATATAGGTATCTAAGAACGCGTAGCGTGCAAGTATGACAATCGCAGGTGCGTCCTCAAGGTTTGCACGCTCTATCAATATCATTTTTTTAGAATAAAAAGACATTATTTATAAATTTTGGTGTATGATTTGTATTTCATTTTTAAAATTAACCAATTAATACTAATTTTAGGTTTCGTAAAGTTGATTAAGTGAGAGATGAGTTATAAATCATGAGCTTTTAATAATCTGATAATGAATGTTTTACCTAAAATAACTTATCACTTTATTTAATTATTGCCCTTAGATATCAAAACATATAAGCAGGGCTATCAAAAAACTTAATACTATTTACATCTAATTCTAATTATTAAAATAAAAATCTTACAAAATGACTCAAAAAACTATCTATTTCCTGATAATTCTTGTAGGTATTCATCTCTTCGGAAGCCTCTCTTCCGAAGCCCAAACTAGCTCTTCTAAAAAAGGTAGTACATATCTACAACAACTTAATGCAGAAGAAATCATAAGAATATTGCAAGTATCTCCCCAACAAGATTTGAATAATCTTCACACGCTCATCATCAATTATAAAAATAAATTAACACAGACTTATGAAGATAAACTCAGACAAGTACTGCATGAGTTAAACATCTTGCGTAACCCTAGCTATCAATACCGTGTATGGCAAGTTGCCAAGCAAATGGAAGGACTAAACCTGTACCATGATTTTGCTATCTCTGGTAGTAAAGAAAATGATGATGTGAATACTTGTGTCAATGGCTGGTGCCAAGTCATGGCACAAACAGGGCAGTATCAGTTAAAGGATTTGGTGGGAGCAAACATTAAACTTATGGAAGGGACAATCGCCAAAGAGCAACAAAAAGCCAAACCGAATCTCAGACAAGCCAAACCCAAATACATCCACGTACAAGAGGTAATTAGAAGCTCTGAAAAACTTGGCTTTTTACCCCTTGATTTAGACCTTGCTCAAAGAGGAGATTTTTGTGTGCAGTATTATCGCAAAACAAGGCTGCAAGACCAATTCTCAGCACAGCACATCAGCGTGATAGACATGGTAGTGCCGTGGGGTAATGATATGTTTGAGCTAAGAGACTGGCATGAAGGTGTAGAAGGTGAGCCTTTTATCTACCGAACAGGCACGAATAAAGAAAGTAGTCATAACAATATCTTTGTGGAGCAAAATGTCTATTATGGCTACCAAGATAATCAAGGTTATGAGCGTCAGATATTTACCAAAAACCCTAATATCTGCCAAGCTTATGGCTATTTTGGGGAAAATGTAGCCCAAGCCAAAGTGCTAATTCATCAGATAAACTACCTCAGAGGACAACTTTATATGCTTAAAAATCTAGGACATTATTTGCCTGAGAGGTAAGTAAAGTATTAAAGAAGAATTCAAACTACTAAAAACACTTTACGCAAATTTTATTTTGCTCAGACTCATTTTCTTAAATATTTACCAAGTAAAACAAACATTTTTGATTTAAAAATACGTATCATAGAATAAAAAACTTATTTTAAATGATATACAAAACATTTTTTAAATTTGTTTACTTATTGATTCTTGCCTAAGTAATTTTATATTAAGAAAAGAAATAAACTGAATAAATGCTAAAAAAGCATCTAATCAATAAATTTCCAATAACAATCACTTCAATAACTTAAATTTTACTGTTATGCAAATCAAAACTCCAAAACTCTTTTTAACAAATTTTGTTGGCAAAGGTTTAGTTATCCCTTATTAATCATGAGAGTGATTTTTTTCTTCAATTCTTATTAAAGAAAGCAAAGAGGCAGACCAATGGTAATCCCTCAGCTTGAGATTGAGTAGGAAATCTAAAGTGTTATTTTAAATCAAAAAAAATGATAATCACTCACTACGATTAATTTTATGAACATATAAAAGTACTTACATAGAATAGAAGCAATTGATGCCCTGATTCGCAAGAGAGCAACAATTATGTGTTTGAAGTCGCCAATCAAATAGAAGGAGCTGGAGAATCATCTTATGATTTAAGATATACCTCAGAGATTAGAGATTTGAGCTTTAAATATGATTTAGATTATTTTATTACTCCTTTTTATACTATAAAGGCAGGTATTCTAGCTACACAACATAGATTTCGCCCCAATGCCATTACCCTTAAAGATGAGCGAATAGACAGCGTAAATATTGATAGAAATGAAATCAATGCCCTTGAAGCTGGAATTTATCTAGAAAATCAGTTTCAGATTAATAATCGTGTTCAGATAAATTTAGGACTCAGACATGTATCCTTTTACGTAGGACAAAAACTATACAATAGCTATGAACCTCGTTTTAATCTATCTTATCTTTTATCTAAAAACTTGGCTTTGAAGGCATCTTATTCACAAATGAACCAATATGTACAGTTGCTTTCCAACTCTGGACTAGGGCTACCCACAGATTTATGGGTTCCTGCAACAGATAGCATTCCACCACAGCAAGCTCGCCAATTGGCTTTGGGCTTGGTTAAAGATTTTCCAAAAGGTGATTTCTTTATTTCTCTAGAAGGGTATTATAAAAAATCAGAAAATATCATCGGGTACAAAGATGGAGCAAGTTTTTTGATTTTACAAGTAGGTCCAGATGTAGAAGCCTTAGAGCAAGTCGACTTTGAAGAAACAGTAACCACGGGAGAGGCTTGGTCTTACGGAGCAGAACTTTTACTTCAAAAAAGAAAAGGAAAACTAACGGGCTGGATAGGCTACACGCTTTCTTGGGCTCAGCAAAGACTGGACGGTGTCAATCAGAATCGTAGATTTTTTGCTCGTTATGACCGCAGACACGATTTTTCTATTGTTAGTATCTATGAGTGGAAGCCTAACATTACTCTATCTGCGAGTTGGGTGTATAGCACTGGCAATGCTATCACACTTCCCTTGAGTACTTACCAAGCTAATGAGCAATCAAGATTAGAAAATGGAAGATTTGGAGGCTTATTTGCCTCAGAATACGGAGATAGAAACAGCACTAGAGCACCTGCCAATCATCGCTTTGACCTAAATATACAATTCCATCAACTAGTCAAAATTTGTAATCTTCCACATTCACTTTGTTAAGGTTTCATGAAAATGAAGCCTTTGTTTTACTACTCAAACATAAATCGCTCCCTCCTCTTCGTCTCCAAATACTTCGTGTTCATTCTTAGAAAAACGCTCAGCTCCTATGAGTGCCAAGACTGCATCTATCTCGTGCCAAGAATTCAGCGTAGGAATGTCCCATTGAGGGTATTTTGACTCTATAAAGGTTTGTATTTCGGAGATGTATCTAACCTCTTTTTTGTAGTTCAATGCTTTTAATTCAAGTCTTTTTGCTTGCCAAGCAGGGTATGTTTCATAAAAAATGATGGGCTGAAGCTGATGCACCAAACGCATAGCTCTAGCAGTCAATCCACCCAAAAAAAGGGGTGACATGGCATTTAAAAGTCTATCTCCTTTTCTATAAAAATAATCTGGATGCACTATGTTGAGCCTATCTTCAGATGATAAAACATAGATTTTGGGTAGAGAAAGAGGTGCATCTATAAAAACATACACTGGTTTAATGTCTAGCAAAATCTCTTGGAGGAAAGCATCTGCATCTTTTTTCTTTTGAGAAACAAAGATTTCTACCTTGCCCGTATCTATCGTGAGTTTTGCAAGGACAGTCGTGCCAGCGAGTTTGCTTCCGTAATCTATTCCGCAGAGTGGTTTCAATTTTTTATCCATTTATGTCCTCAAACTTACAAAAAAAGCACTTACTTTGTGAATATTCTAAAAAGATAATGGACAATCAACAAAAACCCTTATATATTCCTCTTTTGCTCAGTATATCAAGTGCCGTTTTGCTTTGGCTAGGCTGGGTAGCAGGAGGTTTTTTCTTATTTGTAGCTTTTTTGCCCTTGTTTGAGATTGAGGTTTTGTATAGAACCTCTCAAGTCAGAAATGGAAAATGGCATTTTTGGGGATTTACTTTTTTAGGTCTGTGGCTAGGAAATTTACTCTTATTTTCGTGGCTTTTTGCTGCTTCTGTCTTGGCTACTTTAATGCTTACCTTTCTCAATGCACTTTTGATGTTGATTCCTTTTATGCTTTTCAGGATTACGAAGAATAGCATAGATGATGCTTATGGTTATTTTTCTTTTGTGCTTTATTGGCTTGCATTAGAGTATTTGCAGTTACATTCGCCTTTGGCTACGTCTGCGTTGGTCTTAGGCAATGCCTTTGCTACTTTGCCAAACTGGGTGCAATGGTATGAGTTTACAGGTGTGCTAGGCGGTTCGTTATGGATTTTATCAATCAACATCTTATTGTATTTAGCAATTAGAAGTTATTATCCTATCAATCAACGGATATTTAGTATCTATGCCTTGGTTACTTTTTTTATAGGTTTCTTGGCATCTTGGATGATTAGTAGCCAATATAAACAGCCTTCTGAGCAAGTCAATGTAGCTTTTATTCAGCCTGCCTCAGAAGAATCAAAAGCACTTCCAAATTTAGCCATCCCGGCACAAACAGATTTACTTATTTTGCCTGATATGCCCGAAGTAGAAGGGAAATTACCCACTGCAAAAGCCTATTTACAAGCCAAAACCTATTTAGAAAAACAGGAGGCAAAGAGAGAAGCTTTGTTTGTGGTGGGAGATTCTACACAAAGTTATTTACAGTCAAGATTTTTATTGGGTGTAGAAGTTACCCCTTTGCCTTTGGTTTTTGATAGACCTCCTTTTTCTATCTGGGATAATCCTCACTCTTGGCAAAGCCAGATAAACCAAACTGCCTTTACGCTAAAAGACAGCCTCAAAGTAGCTCCTGTACTTGGGTATGAAGCCTTTTCGGGTGATTATCTAGGTAATTTTATAGATAATAAAGCCAATATACTTATATTTTTCCCACAGGATAGCTGGGGATTTTCAGGCATTTTATCTAAGATGTATTTTCAATATGCTTGTCTGAGAGCGATTGAGCAAAGGCGTGCAATCGTAGTCGCTTCTAATAAAGGCGTTTCAGGATTTATTTCTTCTGAGGGAGAAGTTATCATGAAAAGCAACTACCAACTCCCCGAAGCACACCAAGAAAGTCTTGCTGTGGAGCGAATAGATACAGTCTATAGCCAACAAGGCGATTACTTGGGTCGCTTGGCTTGGTTCCTTGCTGTAGCCCTCTTTTTGACTGGAGTAGTTAAGAGAAAAACTGGGGGAAAATCAGTCATCAAAGCAGGATTAAAATAAAGAAAAGTCTTATTTCAATCTAGCCAATAGATACAATATAAGTTATGAGTTTTTTTCTGTAAGTATCTCATAATAAATGATTTAGCTATGTTAATAGAATACTTTATTTTTTTTCATCCCTTAGTTCATATCTTCACGAACTGAAATAAATACTAATTCAAGAAGATAAAAACCAGAGAAAAGTTGCCTATACAGACACAGGCAACAGTGTAAGCCTAAAGAGAAAAGAGAAAATAGAAACAGAACAATTTATCCCAAAAAAGAACTCATCACTATTTAAAGTCTTCGTGTGATTTTTTCTAAAATTTCTTTTTTCCAATGTATAAAATTCCCTGCTTTGATTTGCTTTCTTGCTTCTTTGACTAACCAAAGATAAAAAGTAAGGTTATGCACACTCGCTATCTGTGGGCCTAAGAGTTCTTGGCTATGAATCAAATGCCTAAGATAACCCTTAGAATAGTTTGTACTGACATATCCACCTAGTTGCTCATCAATAGGGCTTGGGTCTTTCTCCCATCTTTTATTTTTGATATTCAAAATCCCTTCTGTGGTATAAAGTAAGCCATGGCGTGCATTGCGTGTAGGCATCACACAGTCAAACATGTCTATCCCAAGAGCAATGCACTCTAAGAGATTCTCAGGTGTGCCCACTCCCATGAGGTATCTTGGCTTTTCCTTGGGCAAAAACTGACAAGTCCATTCTGTCATTTCGTACATCATTTCTGCTGGTTCTCCTACGGAGAGTCCTCCGATAGCGTTGCCTGGCATATCTACGGAGGCTATAAATTCGGCAGATTGCTGACGTAAATCTTTGTAGGTACTGCCCTGCACTATCGGGAAAAGGGATTGAAAATAACCATATTTTGGCTCAGTTTCTTTGAATCTTTTGACACAACGCTCTAGCCAACGGTGGGTCATGTGCATAGATTTCTGGGCATAGTCATAATTACTCGGGTAAGGTGGACATTCATCAAAAGCCATGATAATGTCTGCTCCGATGGTTCGCTGTGTATCCATCACATTTTCAGGTGTAAATACGTGCCTAGAACCATCTATATGAGATTGAAAGGTTACACCTTCTTCGGTAATCTTGCGTGTATTGGCAAGGGAGTAAACTTGATAGCCTCCACTGTCTGTCAGGATAGGCTTTTGCCAAGAATTAAATTGATGTAGTCCGCCTAAATGCTCTAGCACCTCTAAGCCTGGGCGAAGGTATAAATGATAAGTATTACCCAAAATAATTTGGGCTTTGATATCTTCTGCTAGTTCACGCTGATGCACTCCTTTGACAGAACCTACAGTACCTACTGGCATAAAAATCGGAGTTTCTATCTCTCCATGGGCAGTCTGAATGCGTCCTGCACGTGCTTGTGTACTTGTGTCTTGAGTTTCAAGTGTAAAAGTCAATTGCTTCATAGCTTGCAAAGATACAGGTAAAATGCTTAATTTTTTCCTAAGAATGGGAGGTAATCTCATCCGAAATGGCAGGTAGCTTGGGGCAATCACCCAAGTTTTGATGTTCAAGCCTTTTAGGCTATTTATGATAATGTAAATTCAGAATCAAATGAATTATCTAAAATATCTTTGTACATACCATTGTCAAGGTAAAAATTTCTATTTGAAAAAGAGTCGAATATCATACAAAAGGATGCCATAGGCATCTCCCGTTTATAGAAATAAAATCAAGATAGCTAATACGGCCCCTGTTGGGGTCGTAAAACATCGTTTTATTATTTTTATAAACATTGTATTCCTACGGAATAAAAAGATTAACTTAAAATAGTCTAAACCGATAACTGAGTCTAATTTTATCTAGAGACTAATCCTAAGTTTACGTTATTCACTCACTTCTTCTATTTACTCCAAAATAATCTTCTTCCATTCTGTCTGAGTAGAAGAGGCTATTTTTAGCCAATACATTCCTCTAGGAAAATCTCTGAGATTTAGCTGTGTATTTTTAGTGTTTAGCTCTTTTGTAAGCCAAACCTTGCCTTGTGAGTCTATCAATTCAAGATGTGTTTTATTTTCTTGGTTCAAGATTATTTTTAAATCCTCTTGGGTAGGGTTAGGGTAAATGACTTCTACCAAAGTCTGCTTGTCATTTATTTTAATATATTTCCAAGGCGAATAAAGCGTTTGATTGGCTTGAGTGAGCATTTTAAGGCGATAATAATAGACTGATTCCGTCAGTTGTGCATCCAAGTACTGATAGAATTGTTGGTTGGGTGAAGCTTGTTCTTCATAAATCACTTCACTTTGGAAGGCATTTAGGCTTCTTTCTAAAGTGAAATACTTCATTGTATTTTGAGAATCCATTTCCCAGTTTAATAAAATCCCCTCATTCTTTTGCCTTGCTTGCAATTCTGATACATTGCTTGAAAGTGGAATACTTTCCGTAGCAATCGCAAAGTTAGAAAAACCACTCAAACCATTTCGTTCTATACCAAAGGCTATCAAATTGGCTGTACCGTCTGCTGCCCAGACCGTTCCACCAGGTCTTTTGACGATTGCCCCTTCTTGGAAAGGTACAAAGGTAGGAAACATCAGCAAATCATAATCTGAGGAAGTGCCAGCATCTGGAGATATTTCCCAATAGCCATTAGGGTATAAATCTAAGTAGGTCTTAGTATTTTCTGAGAAACCAACAAATGAACTTGCTACAGGATTAGTAAGAGGATTATTGGGATTAAATCTAGTGAGTAAACTTGTGATACCTGCTTGTGCATTAAGGCGTACTTGGGCAAGTTCCATATTGGCAGCCGTGCCTACAGGGAAATTATAAAAACTTCCTGTGCTGAGATTTCTTTCTAGGTAGCCATTGACCCAGCTATCGCCTGTGAGATTGGCAGGCAGTAAAGCAGCATTAGCATTGTTAGTCAAGTGCAAAATGCTTGTATTGGTATTCTGAATAATGCCTTGATTCATGCTCAGTACATTGCTAACCGTAAGCGGATTGAGCAAGGTGAGTACTTTACCTGTGCCTGTCATTGTGAGGTTATTGAGGGAAGCTGTACCTGTATTTGCCAATGAGAGATTCTTACTGACAGCCAAGGTTTCATTAAAAGTAGCAGCCCTAAGATGCACGATTCCGCCTTCTGTGAGTAAATCATGGGCTTCTTGTACTCGCTCTAAGGGTGCAAACTGATGTGCAGTAGTATTAACATTGAGGTAAGTAAAATCTCCTTGAAAACCTCTTGTCGCTCCATCGGTATCAGTCCCTACATTGAGCCAAGGGTTAAAGTCTAGATTTGCATTGAGATTTGGATTTGCATTGCTTCCCCACCAGCAGCCTGAGAAATTTTGATTAGGTACAGCAATAGGCGTATGAAACTGAATATTTAATGAGATTCCACCTACCACACTACAATTAAAAAGAGATATCACGGCTTGTGAGTCCTCATAAATATTATAACTAGCATTTGGATTATGAATTGTACAGTTGATAAAGCTTATATTGGTAGCATTTTGGCGGATAGTTATTCCTCTGGTATCTCCTGCACCCGTCCCATTGTTATTAATCTCACAATTGGTAAAGTTGGCTACATTGAGAATCTGCAAGTGTATTCCTCTATTGATATGGTTATTGATTTGGCAGTTATTTACATTTAGTGTAGTGAGTGTACGGGTAGAGAAATTAGCTGCATAAATACCTCCACTATTGGTAGTGGTACTCGTAGTGCCATTGATGGTGCAGTTTTCTAGGCTGACATTGAGCGTTGGTGTATTATTGGGAGTTCCTGAGGCAATGAGTGTATATACTCCAGCATGGAAATCATAGGCTGTTTTGATTGCATTTACTAAGGGATTATTACTTCCTACAGGTACTCCTACAAATCCGCTCATATTGACATTTTGAATATTTACAATACTAGGAGCATGAGTACTATTGCCATCAAAATTGACAATAGCAATGCCTTGAGCTACTCCACTTATATCGCCTCCATCTATCAAAAAACTAATGTTAGGATTCATTCCAAACAAAAAATAGCCATAATATGCTCCTGTGATGTCATTGTTCTTGCTATTTACAGTCTGATTGATGAGTGCAAAATTGAGGGCTGAATTGGGTAAGTCAATACTTTGTGTACCTGAAAAAGGAATGGTAAGAGAAATTGTATAACCCTGAGCAGAAAAATTAAAGATATTGTTTTCTATTGAAAACTGGCTTGAGTTAGCACCTATGTTATTCACGTTAATCCCTTGTAAGCCTGCATCTATTTGATTGTTAGAAAAGGCAATGTTTTGGCCTACTGCTGTATAACCTCTTGCTCTGATGCCTACTACTACAGCTTCTATTTCATTGTTGAGAATATCAGCATAAAAGTTAGTCCGAAGACTCATCCCTAGGCCAAGCATAAAATTCTCTGGGTTGGGAGCTGCTGTAGAGAAGCCCGTATTATAATTAATCGCAGGATTACTAACTTGCCGAATAAAATTATTTTGAAAGACATTGCCAATAGAAGTTCCTTCTGCCCAAATACCTGCCGAGTTCATTTGTGTATTGGGGTTAGTATTGCTTGTAGTAAGGTTCAAGATTCTATTGTTTTGGATGATGGTATTCTGGAAACCATTGATGGCAATACCTTGCACAAAGTTACTGCGTCCGTCAAGTGTCAGTCCATTTATTGTTACATCATCTGCTGCAACTGTAATCAAAACCCCTGTGGTGAGGTTATTATTTGGGTTTTGGATAAGGCTTTCTGCAACCCCTCCTCGAGTGCCATCATTACCAGCTACTCCTACAAAATTACCTTGTAAAGTGATTGATTTATTGATGATAATTGCTTCTGGGTAAATGCCCGAAGCCACCAAAATTCTATCTCCTGCATTGGCTTGGGCAATGGCATAGGTGACGGTCAGGCAGTTACCTGCACTACAATCGCCTGTATCTGTACCCGTAGGAGAGACTAATCTATCTATCGCAAAGACAGAAGGAGTATAAATGACACTAAAAAAAATAAAAATAAAACAAGTAAAGAATCGCATATACAGTCGTTTTTTATTAAATTAATTTGCCGTGAATTTATATTTTTATAAAATTTGCCAAGTTTTAAAACTTGGAAAGTCTAACCCTCAACACTACATTTAAGAACCGAAATAGATTAAGGGTATTTGCCCAAAGGTCTTAAAAATATCATAGACCATCTTCTATTTATCTTCTTAAAACGGTAAAAGAAACCTAATCATTACTTTTATGTTTCCTTAAACAACTTCTATGAAAGAAAAAAGGTATTTTGTATAAAAGAAACCTCTTTAACTTTGATTCTGTTCATTGTATTTGTGTACCTAGACTTTCAAAAAATAGGCTAACTTTGTAATTGAAAAGCAGAGTTTAGTAATCATTTTTAAGATTAAAATTAAAAACCGATGAAAATAGAAATAGATAGAATAGATGAGGCTTA
>JBBRUH010000046.1:0-17512 GCA_038248005.1 Cytophagales bacterium
AAATATATCCATAATTTTCAATTTATAAATGTTTTGAATACTAAAATGTTCTGTGTGCCACAGAACATGGAAGTGGAACACGGAAATAAATATATCCATAATTTCTATTTATAAATGTTTTGAATACTAAAATGTTCTGTGTGCCACAGAACATGGAAGTGGAACACGGAAATAAATATATCCATAATTTTCAATTTATAAATGTTTTGAATACTAAAATATTCTGTGTGTCACAGAACATGGAAGTGGAACACGGAAATAAATATATCCATAATTTTCAATTTATAAATGTTTTGAATACTAAAATGTTCTGTGTGTCAGAGAACATGGAAGTGGGTCTTATTTTCTGCAAAAATAGACCCTTGATAAGTTTAAAATGATTTTCTAAATCTCTGGTAGTATTATTAATACTAATGATTTTTCTATAAATTCGCCTTTTAAGAATCAAAAAAACTATACTATTACAAAATTTAAGAATATGAAAAACCAATTTTGGTGGGCATTTTTAGGGTCTGTCATCTTGATAGGAACGATACTGATTCCTCAGGCAATGCAGAAATCTAGTACTAGTTTAGAAAAAGATAGTTTGGAAACAACTGCTTTTGTGGCGGAGAAACAAGCTGAGAGCGAAAAAATCACTGCAAAATCTACAGCAAAAAAATATACAGTTCATCCTGAATACAACTCTTTAGCTACTTTATTGGCTGGTCTGCCTTTGGAAGATTCTTTAGAAAAATCACTTGGAAATCTTTCTAGCATTCGTACACATCAAAGCGAATTTAATAAAGGCTGGCAAAATCTTGAAACCAAACGTCTTTCTAAGATTCGTGCTTGGCGTAATAAAGAATTAACTGCCTTGAATGAAGCTTCTCACAATCTTTTTTATCCTTTTAGTGGGCCTGATTTTTTGAATGCCCATGAGATTTTTCCTAACTGCCAGAATTATTTACTTTTTGGGCTAGAACCTATCGGAGAATTGCCTTCACTTGCACAGCTAAAAGGACAAACCATGGCAGTGTATCTGCAAGATGTGCGACAAGGTCTGTCTGAGATTTTTAATAGGAATTATTTTATCACTTCTCGAATGGGACAAGCTTTTAGAAGCAGTGTAAAGGGCGTTTTGCCTACATTGAGTATTTTCTTGGCTCGCACTCAGCATCAGATTCTAAATATAGAGCGTGTTTATCTTAATAAAAAAGGAGAAGTCATCTTAGAGGAATTCACTGCAAAGCCTAGCCAAAATCTACTGACTGCTGTGAGAATTACTTTCCTCCATCCTCAAAAAAATGAGCCTCAGTATCTGTATTATTTTTCTACGGATTTATCTAATACACCTATGGCGGGCAAACCCGAGTTGAAAGATTTTGTGGTGAAGTTTTCAAATAAAATCACATTGATTAAATCGGCTTCTTACCTTCTGCATACTGCTCCTTTTACCAATATTCGTGAGTTAATCTTAAATCATACCGAAGCTTGTGTTCAAGATGATACAGGTGTGCCTTATCAGTTTTTTAAGAAAGCAGGTTGGGAAGTTACTTTATATGGAAAATATGCTCGCCCGATTCGTGATTTTAACTATGGCTATCAGCCTGATTTGGCACAAGTATTTGCCCAAAATGAAGCCAGTATCCAGCCTATAGATTTCACCTTTGGCTACCATTGGTGGACAGATAAAAGTAGTATTTTGTATTGTAAGAAGGGGAAGTAGGTTTGAAGAATAATCTGTAATTTAGATTTTAAATTTATGCTAATGATTTTTCCATTACCACTCTATTGGGTGTGATTTCAGTATGATGTAGATTTTTGACTCAAAGATGCGTTTTTAAATTATAGAGCATCACCAAAATTCTTAAAGTAGGTATTCAAGAGTAACTTTTATAAGAGTAGATATAGGACTTTTACTCAGTCTAATTCTGAATAATCATTAAATTCTTGTAATTTTACGCAAGATGTATTCCTAAAACAAAAATTTATTAAAATGTCTGAAACTGTTTTTTCAAAAGTAGCTAAAGATTTAGAAAGCCAAGGTTTTCAAGTAGTAGCTTCTGACTTTGAACGCCCTTGGGGTGGTTTTTTTGTGATTGATGAAAACCAAATACTAAAATTTGCTCAAACCTATTTTCCGTATTTGGCTGATTCGCTTCCAGAAAATCAAAAGATGAGCCCTAAAATATTGGTGGTAGCTCCTAATATGCGTCTATCTTGGCAATATCATTTCCGCAGAGCAGAGATTTGGTGTGTAGTAAATGGACCTATTGCAGTTGCTCAAAGTGATACTGATGAGCAATGCGAACCTTTAAGTTATCTAAATGGAGAATTTATAACTTTAAGACAAGGAGAACGTCATCGTTTAATTGGACTAGATGATTTTGGAATTGTAGCAGAAATCTGGCAACATACTGATCCAAAAAACCCTTCTGATGAAGAAGATATTGTAAGAGTACAAGATGATTTTAAAAGAAAATAATCAGTCTGTTTGATAGCCCAGAAATTATAATTTCTGGACTATCATAAATTCTTGTCTTAAGTATTTTGCATCCACTTTTATACTCTTCCACCAATTTCAGATGTTCATCCAGAGGTTGTATCTATTTGTTGAATTCAAGATGGAAAAAAACCATACTTCTAATTAATTCCTCACTACTCAATTCTCTCTCCTCGCTTCTGATTCCTAAAAACTAATCTGTTGATTACTAGCAGATTTATTGATAGATTGACTAATGAAATTAATCATCTTACGAATCTCCGCACCCGAAGTACCTACTTTGGCAATGTGCTGAATTCCCATAGATTTTTGGGCATCTTCAAAGCCTTTGGCATGTCCTACTCCAAAGAGAACAGTCGTAAATGAGAAAGCATTTTGCTCTTGTGCTAAGATTCCTTCTAATTTATCTTTCACCTGCTTGGCATTGACCTTTGAGCTATTATCCATTCCGTCGGTAATCACAAAGATAAGTGTCTTTGCCATTACACCAGAGGCCTCAAGATTATTTCGGTAGTCTATGGCAATGTCTAGGCTTTGGTAAGTCGCTTGGTAAAGTGCTGTGCCTCCACCTGTAGGTTTGAAATCCATTTTAGGGATTTGTTTGATGGGTTGGAAACCCGTTCTTACCCTTACTTTTTCGTCAAACTCTACAATAGAAACCATCAATTGCTCTGCTACATGAGACTTTTGCATCGTCTCTGTGAAATCATTAAAGGCGTGGTTTAAGTCCTTGACATAGGTAGTGATAGAAGGTGATACATCTACTGCAAATACTGCATTGATGGTTTCATCTACTTGTATCTCATCAGGATTAAAATTATTAAAAGTAAGGTTAAAATCTACTGCATCAAAATCGCTCATAATCTTGTGTTTTTTAGGTTTGTAAAATTTCTTTTTTAGGTGATTGGTTTAATTCATCTGTAAATCCTTAGAGCTCACAAAGCGAATTCCACGCTGACGAGCCTCTTGATAAATAGAATCTGCCAAATGACCCATATTAGGCACATCAGACATGCAATCTTCTACGATGACCATCTTGCTTGCTAAGCCAGGGGCATAGTCTAGGGCTTGCTTGATGCTTGTGGCGACACAGTGAGACTTGGCTTCTCCTGCGATATATACATTCTGGAAGTTTTCTAAAGTCTTGATAAGGCTTTGATTGAGTTGGGTTTCGGGGCGGTCTGCCACAGGGATTTGTGCCATAAATATTCCAAAATGCTCCGTCATTGGGTAAGTACCTTTGGTAACGGCTTGGTAATATTTTCCTGTGCGAGTCCAGTCTATCAATGCTTCCATGAGTTGGTCATCTAGGGCATTTCCTTTAGAACCAATCAAACAGTGCTCAGGCCAAATCAAGTGTGGAAACTGCCCTTGAGCTTCTAAATCTGTGAGGTATTTACGGGCTTTATCAGGGTAAAAGCGAGGAGTCCATTTGCCCTCATTCAAATCTTGCAAGGTGATTTGGGTAAAAGGTGCAGGAAATTTCCCGTTTTTATCTTGCCAAAAAGAAGGATGTGAGATGTCATTGACAGGGTGTGAATCAAGGGTTACACAGATATGATCTATTTTGTTTAGGTTATTTTTAATGATTTTGGAAAGACGTTCCATGTCTTTTTCTGCTCCTGGCACATACAGTGCTCCATTAGGATTACAGAAATCATATTGAGCATCAATGATAAGTAAGGCGTGTTGGTTCTTCATAAAAAAATACGTTTATTGATTTTAATATTATCTCTAATATTCATACGAATCTAAGTAAAAAAGATTAAAAAAAGGCTCATTTTACCACACAGTACTTTCAAACACTTTCTCTCTAAGTAGATGACCAAAATTAGTTTTTATTTTGACCTCATCATAAAAAATTGATTATCAGAACTTTACTAAGATAACTCATCATTTATCACTCACCACTTACTCTCCCTTAAAGTTAGGTTTTCTTTTTTGAAAATGACTTTGCACCGCTTCTGACCAATCAGTACTTCCTATCAAAGAGCTTTGCAGACGAATCTCCAACTCTTGGCTTTCTCTTGGGCTGAGGTCAGTGCCTTCTTCTATGATTTTCCTAGCAATGCGGATAGTAGGCGGAGGAAGATGACGAAATTTATCTGCAAGTGTTTTTACCGTATTATTGAGCTGTTCTGAGTGAACAAGTGCATTTAATAAGCCATATTTCTCAGCTTTTTTTGCATCAAAAAACTCTCCCAAAAGGGTCATTTCTTTGGCAACTGCAATGCCTACTAAGCGAGTAATCCGTTGTGTGCCCATAATGACTGCAATGCCCATTTTTACTTCGGGAAGACAAAATTGAGCACTTTCATCTGCAATTCTAAAATCACAACAACAAGCCAAAATCAATCCTCCTCCTATGCAATAGCCTTGTATCTTTGCTATTTTAGGCTGAGGAATGGCTTCAAAGGCATCTATACACAGTTGTAAATCCCGCAAGTTTTCTTCAAAAACACTTGGCTCTGAATCCATCAAAGGCTTAATAGAAGCAACATCTACCCCTGCCGAAAAGTGTATTCCTTCACCTGACAAAACCACTGCCCAGATAGATGTTTGAGTGCTGATATATTCGCTGATTTCTTTGAGCTCAAACAAGGTTTCTGCTGTCAGATTATTCATCTTTTCTGAGCGACAAAGTCTTAAATTTAAAATATGATTATCTTCTTCTAATTGCCAGTTTTGATAAGTTTTTGTTTGCATAAGTAGTACTTTTAGCTTTTTTACTTGTATTTTTAAAAGTATAAATGTATATTAAAATAGTGAGAGTTCTATCACTGAAAAGAGGATTTAACTCTCAAAATTATGATTTATGTCATACAAAGACTCATTTAGATAAAAGAAGCCATTTTCAAACAACAATTTATAGATAATCTCATTATATTTGTGTTATTAAAGCTAAAGTAAAGGCTTTGAATTTTAATTAAGTGTTGCGTATGAAAAATTTGGTCAATAAGAAAATCAACGACCTCGTTTCGGAAGATTATGTATTTGGGTATGTATTGCATTACTTTGGAATATCATTCTATGATTATCCTGAGAATACTTTAGAAGAAGTGTGTAATCAAAGAGGACTAGAGATGAGTCAAGTTCAGCGTGAACTTGAGTCTATTCATAAACCGTCGCTGACTCGTCATACGCTAATCAGTTATCCTGTAGATTTAATCATACAATACCTTAAGCATTCTCACCATCATTTTATCTGTCAGAAACTGCCTTACATGGCTAGGCTCATAGAAGATTTGAATGAAGATTTAATCCCTAATGCAGGGCTTGTGAGAGATTTAAAAGTCTTGTTTCCTTTGTTTGTAGAAGATTTTATCCATCACATTCACGACGAAGAAGATACACTTTTTAAATATGTGCTTACCCTACAGCGTGCTTCACTTGGTGATTATCAGTGGGGAGGTCTTTATTATCAAATGAAAAAATATCAAATGTCTTTTTTTGCACTTGACCATCACAGCCATGATGATGAGATGAGAGGCATTAGAGAATTTACACGTGATTATGAATTAGGCGAAAATCCTTCTTTGCACCTTCAAGTATTGTTTTCGGAGCTTGAAGCACTCGAAGAAGATTTGAAGATACACGCACAAATAGAAGACGAACTGTTGATGCCCAAAGGCTTGCGTTTAGAAAGTCTCGTCAAAGAGATGATAAAGCAACACGCAAAATATAACTAAAAAATGATGGCTAGAATCATTGCAATTGATTATGGATTAAAGCGAACAGGACTGGCTGTTACTGACCCCATGCAAATCATCGCTACAGCATTAGATACTGTGCCTACTGCTGATATTTTTACTTATCTAAAAACGTATTTTGCTAGAGAAGAAGTAGAGAGCATCGTGGTAGGAATGCCTACCAACTTACAAGGAAACCCTACAGACTCTACGGCGGCTGTTGAGCAATTTGCAAAAAGCATTCAAAAAAAATATCCCCATATTCCTTTTCACTTTCACGATGAACGATTTACCTCTAAAATGGCACTAGATGCACTCATCACAGGAGGTACTTCCAAAAAATACAGACGTGAAAAAGGGAATATTGACAAAGTAAGTGCAGTCTTGATCTTGCAGTCTTTCATAGAAAGTCAAGCACAACAAGGACTTAGATAGAGAGAGAAATCATTTAAGATTTGATTTTGTTTTATAAGTCAAGATGATTTAAAGTGTGGTTTGTGAAGACACAAACCACGGCGAGTGAAGACACAAACCACGGCGAGTGAAGACACAAACCACGGCAAATGAAGACACAAACCACGGCGAGTGAAGACACAAACCACGGCGAGTGAAGACACAAACCACAGCGAGTGAAGACACAAACCACATAAATTGAGTTATTTACAGATAAATTTTTCAGCTAAAAACTTTCCTCTTTGATATTGGGGGCTTTAAATAAAAAATATTGATATTTAATTCTGATTTTATATGATATATCCGATTGTTGCCTATGGCGACCCTGTATTGCGTCAAACTACGCAAGAGATTAACAAAGAAAATCCTCAAACAGACCTTCAAAAGCTAATAGAGGATATGTATGAAACGATGTATTCTGCCAGTGGTGTCGGGTTGGCTGCTCCACAAGTAGGCTTGGCTTTACGCCTTTTTGTGATAGACTCTACCCGAATGACCGAAGACGGCACAGGACTCAAGCAAGTATTCTTAAACCCGACCATTGTAGAAGAATTAGGAGAAGAATGGGCTTTTGAAGAAGGCTGTCTGAGTATTCCTAATATCAGAGAAAATGTAAGCAGACAAGAAAAAATCAAGATTCATTATTTTGATGAAAATTGGAATGAATTTGAAAAAGAGTTTGACGAAATCACAGCAAGGGTAATTCAGCACGAATATGACCATATAGAAGGTATTTTATTTACTGACCATATCTCTGCTCTCAAAAAAAGATTGCTCAAAGCCAAGCTAACCAGAATCAGCAAGGGAAGAGTAAAAGCAGATTATCGTATGAGGTTTCCAAGTTAGACTACACTACAATTTAACAAACATAAAAGCATGCGTTTTTTTCTATCTGTTCAAGATTTACCTTCTTTGTCTGCACTTCGTGAAGATGCCTATAGATTAAAGAAAAATCCAATGATGCACTCACTACTAGGCAAATATCAAACTTTGGGTTTAGTAAATTTTGAGAAAGATTTGCATACTCGCCTTGCCCTACAAAAAGCAGCACATCATCTCGGGATGAACCTTATCAATATTGATGTAAGAAGAGAGGGAAAGAAAATAGTTGTGGGTAATCAAGGTAGTTATTTTAAAACTGAAAGTTTAAGAGAGACTGCTGAAACACTCGGAGCTTATTGTGAAATGTTGGCTTTGTATGCCCCTAGCAACTGGCAAAGAAATAATTCAGACCCTTATTTTGGGGAAGAAGTATTGATGAATCTACAAGAATATGCATCTGTACCTTTGCTTAATCTAGAATCTCCTGAACAAAAACCATTAGAAGCACTCGCTCAATGGCTGACGATAGAAGAATTTAAGAAAAAAGAAAAAATCAAAGTAACACTCGCTTGGGTTCCTCACAAAAAGCCTATTTCACAAGCTGCTGCTAATTCTTTTGTAAGTCTTTTTAAGCAAATACCAGAGGTAGAACTTGCAGTATCACATCCACCCAACTACCGTCTGCACAATCCTTTTTTATCAGGAATTAAAAGCAGTTATCAACCCGATAAAGCCTTGGAAGAAGCTGATTTTGTATTAGCACTCAACTGGGCTTCTACCAAAAACGCAGGTAAAGTAGAATGTAAAGACAGTGCTTGGCAACTCACTTCTGAGAAGATGAACCTCACCAATAGAGCACATTTACTTCATTGCCAGCCCTCTCTATCAGGTTTGGCACTAGAAGAAGGTTTGATACACCGTCCTTATTCTTTGTTTAGACAGCAAGCACATAACCGAGTATTGGCAGCACAGCTCATTCTCAAAGAAATATTGCTTGCTGGACGACCAAGTTTAGATTAAAAAAGTGATGAGTTATTCTATTAAAATACTGCTAATCAAATCTTTATAGTAATATCAAAATGTAAACTAATTTTGACCATCTGCTTAATAAATTGATAATGAGTGTTTTATCATACTATTGGTCCTTGATAGATGTAGTACTTTTTGAAAAAGTGCCACATCTTATTCAGGCTTTTATTATAGAATCTGTTATATTGCGTATCTCAAATAGCCTGAAAGGCTTGAACAGCATTAGTTGGGTCATTTGACAATTAATTTTAGTTGAATTTTGAGGATTAAGATATTAGACTTTCCAAATCTGGCAGACTTGGAAAGTCTAAAACATCTAGAAGTTCTTTATTATTAAACTTCAAGCATCTTCACTATCGCCCCAAGCTACTCGGCATTAAAGTTCAGATGACTAGACCACAAGCTCTAGGTTACGGAGAAATGAGATAAAATTACTGTGTTTTCAAAAAATGTCTAGTAATTTGGTGTTTTACATAAGAAACTAGACAGTTACTTTAAAGCTTTAGTAGAATGTTAAAAATAAACTAATCACTGTTAGCTATTAAAAAGCCTATTATCAGATAATTCATAACTCACTTAGTAAATTTTCAAAAAACAGATTCACCCATGAAAGTACTTGAATATCCTTTATTGTACTGGAAAATTCAAAATCAATCCCTCTTAGGTAGCCTAGTCGGTAGCAATAGACAGCTTGTGGCAGATGACCTACGAAGCCTCAAATCAGGCTTTTCTGAATACATAGAAAAGCAACTCAAAGACGCTTATTTTTATCAGCCTGATATCAGCCAAATAAGACACAGAAGAATCGCACTTTCTATCAGACCTCATTTTATGGAGAATGAACGGATATATCCCGTCATAGAGACTGTAGATATTAAAGTAGATGCTGTCTATGGAAAAACCGAAGAAGGTTATTTTGAGTGTTTTTTACCTTTGCTAGGAAAAAGCTTTTTCTTTTATAATGAATCAGATATTGAAAAATTAGTAGAGCATTTTTCAAAAGATATACTCCATAGTATGCACCCAAGTGATATTTATCGCTTGATTTTACCAGAGGAACCAACGCTGGACTTGGTGAATGTAAAAGTACCTAAACCTAAAAAGAGCAAAGGGCAAAATTGGGACTTTCGTGCAGAAGCGAAAACCTTGGCAAGCATTGCTGAGAAACTTCCTTACACTCGCCGTGAAAATAAAAGCCTTGCTCCTGACCTTGCATGGGAACAAGGAAGTTTGATTACCTTGCTGCGTAATTACCTTATCAATGAAAAAACCAATGTGCTATTGGTAGGCAAAAGTGGAGTAGGAAAAAGTGCCATTATCAGAGATATGATTCGCCAAGTAACTACTTCCGAAAAAAGTCTTGAAGCTTTTGAGCGACATAGTTTCTGGCAAAGTGCCCCTGCAAGGATTATCGCCAAGGCTAAGTACTTGGGTGAATGGCAGATGATTTGTGAAAATTTAATAGATGACCTTCAGCGAGTAAAAGGAGTTCTTTGGATAGAAAATTTTGTGATGCTTGCCCTTACTGGTGGCGAAGGTCCAGAAGATTCTATGGCAGCTTTTATGACCTCTTTTATTAGAAAAGGACAACTTAGAATGGTGAGTGAGGTTACTCCCGAACAGCTAGAAGTGATGCGTCGTCTTTTGCCAGGCTTTGTAGATTATTTTAGAGTCATCAGGGTAGAGGAAATGGATACGCCTACGACTTTAAAGATTTTTAATTATTTTAATGAATACAGCACCAAAAATCACAAAGTTAATTTTACACAGCAATCCTTAGAGACAAGTTATGTCTTACTAGATAGATTTGTACGTTATGATAATTTTCCTGGGAAGGCATTGCGTTTTTTACAAAAATGTGTTTCCGAAGCACTCCTCAAAAAAGAAAATACCCTCAATCATTTAGAAATTATTAGTACTTTCTCCAAGCAATCAGGCATTCCTGATTTTTTACTTCGTGATGATGTCATGTTAGATGATGAAGTACTGCACGATTTTTTTAAAGAGCGTATCAAAGGACAAGACCATGTAATTCATAAATTGGCTTCGCTGATTAAGGTCTTTAAAGCAGGACTTAATGACCCCAATAAACCCGTAGCTACACTCATTTTTGCAGGCCCCACGGGAGTGGGAAAGACGGCAACTGCCAAAGCCATTTCAGAATACTTCTTTGGAATGGGACAGCAATACCGTCCTTTGATTCGCTTGGATATGAGTGAGTTTCAGCACGGAGGGCAGATTTATCGCCTGATAGGCTCAGAGGGAAAACTCGTGCAACACGTCCGTGAAAAACCTTTTAGTGTTGTGCTATTAGATGAAATTGAAAAGGCGAATCCACTTATTTTTGATGCACTGCTTACCGTATTAGATGAAGGTATTTTGCTTGATTCGGCTGGGCGAATGACCGATTTTAGAAATACCATTATTATTATGACTTCTAATCTAGGCACTACACAGCGTAGTTCATTGGGTTTTCGTCAGTATCAGGGTCAAGATTTTGAGGCTGACATCAAAGCATTTTTCAGACCTGAATTTTATAACCGAATAGATAGTTGCTTGATTTTTAACCCATTAGATGCTGAGACTATCCAAGAAATCACTCGCTATGAGTTAGATGATATAGAAAAACGTGCAGGGATCCAGCAGCGTGGCTTAAAACTAAGATTTACTGAGGCTTTGATTGCTCATATCGCAGAGCAAGGCTTTGACAAAAAATATGGTGCAAGGCCACTTCAGCGTGAAGTAGAGCGTCTCTTGGTAGCACCTCTTGCCCGTAAACTAATGAATGACCTTAGCCTTAGCAACCAAACCCTCACTATAGACTTTGATGGGGAAAAAATTGTTTTTTAAATCATAGAGTTTGCATCTAATAATCTAACCTGATATTAAAAAAGCACCTTACATTTAACTGTTTGGTGATTTATATCTTATTTTAATCCAAATCTTATTTGGCTATTAGTCGTTTTTTATAGCTTTGCACTTCCATAAAAAATAAGCATTGTTTGGTAGCTTATTCATCTTATAGATACATACTTCTTTCTCATCCATTTCTTTTATAAGGTTTATTTCACCACCTAAGTTATTGGTCTTCCTAGTGACATAAAATTATAAATAAAAAGCAAGTTAAATTAACTTGCTTTTTATTTATCTTATTTATTCTTCTTCATCTTCTTCTGGCTCTTCTTCTGGCTCTTCTTCATAGTCCTCTTCTGGCTCTTCTTCATAGTCCTCTTCTTCTTCTGAATCTTCCTCGTCCTCTTCTTCTGAATCTTCCTCGTCCTCTTCTTCTGAATCTTCCTCATCTTCTTCTGAATATTCCTCGTCCTCTTCTTCTGAATATTCCTCGTCCTCTTCTTCTAAATCGTCCTCGTCCTCTTCTTCTGAATATTCCTCGTCCTCTTCTTCTGAATATTCCTCGTCCTCTTCTTCTGAATCTTCCTCGTCCTCTTCTTCTGAATCTTCCTCATCTTCTTCTGAATATTCCTCGTCCTCTTCTTCTGAATCTTCCTCGTCTTCTTCTGAATATTCCTCGTCCTCTTCTTCTAAATCTTCGGACTCTTCTTCTGAATATTCCTCGTCCTCTTCTTCTGAATCTTCCTCGTCCTCTTCTTCTGAATATTCCTCGTCCTCTTCTTCTGAATCTTCCTCGTCCTCTTCTTCTAAATCTTCGGACTCTTCTTCTGAATCTTCGGACTCTTCTTCGTACTCATAATAGACAGATTCTTCATAGATAAATTCTTCGTATTCTTCGTACTCCTCAATCTCTAATTCTTCTACTTCATGATAGTACTCTACATAGTCTTCGGGTTCATAATCTACATAATCATAATCTTCCTCAAACGTATATTCTTCTAAGAAATCTATGTCTAGGTCATCATATACATAAACATCATAATAATTATAAGTAACAGGATCTACATTTTTGATACCTTTGCCACCATTGACGACCGTTTTTTGTTTACTTTTCCAAGTTTTTTCTACATCAGGAATTTTATCAGCACTTTTGATAGTCCAGCAGTCATTTGTATTTAATTTGGGGGACATAAGATAGTTATATGGCATATAGCAATAGCCATCATCTCCAAACTTTGTCCCCCAAGAGTTTCTTACAATAAACATTTGGTCAGATTCTGAATAACCTACACAAAGCATGGCATGTAAACCGTGCTCTTCGGCTTTTGCTTCTTCGGGTGAAGGCATAGCAACGATACCTCCTTTTTTACTTGATTCTTGAAAGCTATCAAATAATGCACAAGCAAAGATAATAGGATGGCCTTCGGCGAGGCATTTTTTCCATGTATCTAAATCTACTTCAACTTTTTCGGTTTTGTCTATCAAAAAGTTTTTAGCTTGTGCATAGGCACTTTCATTGGGTCTTTCGAGTACTTTTGACTTTGAGAATCCCCATTTATCTTCTGTACAAGCACCAAATTTTTGCAGACTTTCTACGGCATATTTTATATGGCTTCCATCGTCTTTGTCTTGGTTTCCCGATCTCCAGCGTGCATTGTAATAAACAAATAAGCGACTTACATCAAAAGGCTTTACATCTTTTGAGCGTGCAATCAGGTACTCACAAGCACCCACAACTGCATTAGCTGTACAACTGTTGGTATTAGATTGGTCTTCTATGGGAGTCATAAAAAGACGCAAATCAACTACTTTTGGTAGTTTTTTGTTTGCGATATTAGAGGACGGTTTGTAATATTTGACATTGTCCTCTACCTCCAAATAGCGATAACCTTCAAATTTTTTTTTCATATTTTTTAGGTATTAATATAAAGTATAAACAAACATATAGAAAATACTCTTGTAAATATTGTATAATAGCAAATATTTATAAAAATACTCCTGAATAGTTATTGGTAATTATCGTGTCATTTTCTCCACGATTGGTCTTAGCTATGCCATATAAAGCTGTTAATGAGAGGGGAGTACGTCTCGATGCCGTCAATAAAATCACTGAATGCTATGCGAAGTTAGATAAAATCGTGCATTTGAGGCATTTGAGTGGTGATTGTCGCCAATTACTCCAAAACGCCGATAAACTTATAGAAGTCAATATCTTAGAAGATCCTACTTATAAAGTCCCTGTTGATTTTGCTTAGGAGTGGTTTTTAGATTGATGGAAGACCTATCAGCTTTTGAAAAACTCAACTTCTGTTGGTGTTCCTATAAAAAAATACCACTATTGTTGTGTCTTACCCTTCGGCTTACCGTTGGGGAGACAAGCAAAGACAAGGTTTTAAACGCCTTATTTTCATACGTCTCCTAATTTTGGCTTTATCTTAAATTTTCTCTCGACAAATTGTCCCGAAAAATATGCAGTAAGGATTGGAATTAGTGCAAACGCAAAATATTTTTCTAGTAGCCCATATTGATTTAAGAGAATTAAAATCGTAGTAGAAAAAATAATAAATAGCACATCAAATATAATTTTCTTCATTTTCATAATTTAGTTATTTATAGTTTCTCAACTTCTGTTGGTGTTCCTATAAAAAATACCGCTATTGTTGTGTCTTACCCTTCGGCTTACCGTTGGGGAGACCAGCAATCGTGTCCAAAGCCTTCACACCTTCGCTTAGTACACCTTGCACTATTTTGGGGTCATTAAACCGAGCTGCTGGTCTCCCGAAGGGCAAGACCAGAAACGGCATTGAAGTCTAATAAGGTATATTAAGTTCATCAAAGTCTTTAACTACTGAAAGTTTAACAAGTTTATCTACTTGGATATTTTCCCAAGTTTCCTTAAAAACTTCATCTCCTCCTTCTGCACTTTCATTTATATTTACTTTTATTTGTTTCTTTTTGGTTAAAAAATTCACACTCGTTTCACTATTAACAACTGGTCCTCTACTCTCACTTGAATCATATCCGATAAGTTCAAAATCTGAATTTTTAAATCTGAAAGTATATCCCCAGCTCCCGTATCGTCCGTGTCCATAGCGTATATGCAGATTTCCTTCGCTTATGTCAACAGAAAGTTCAGGTGCAAAATAAACACCACCATCTTCATTCTCAGACGAAAAACAATCATGATTTTTGATAGCCAACTCATAATTACCATTCTTATTAAACAGAACGACAATCCCTCTTCGGTTTTTGTCTAATTTACCACGATATTGATCCTCAATAATTTTATTCTTATCAGTCCCTTTGATGATAATAATACAGTCCTCTAAACTATCTTCGTTCAAATCGCCATAACTTTTTTCAAAAATCACATATCCTTTAGGTAAAAAATTAGATAAATCTTGCTTTCTTACAGCCTGTTGTACAGGAGTAACTGAATCATTTTTGATTTTCTCTTCTTGAGCTAAGGTTGTTGTTTTATCCTCAATTTTTTCGGTCGTGTTTTTCTGTTCGCACGAAAACAAAGTCACAATTACCAAAATATGAATACTAGTTTTTAAATACATTGTGTATGGTTTATAATTATCTGCAATATTTACATAAACGCAATATACTTACGTTTATCAATCCAAATATAAAAATAAACGTTTAAATGGGGAATAACGAAAGGGTTTTTCTTATGATTTATTTCTCAGTGTCTCATCTAGTCAGGATTTGAAATTTCCCATTTCCCACCATTATTGATTTCTCGAGTGGCAAGCCGAAGTGTAAAACCAATAATTAAATATTTAAGGCTTCAATATTTTCAAATAAGATGGTATGTTGCTTTCTGAAAATATTTTGCATTATTGATTTTATCGGCAAGGGCGATTTAAAAGTAATGGTTTCGTTGATAATTGTCGAGTTGTTCTCTGTGGTTAACTTATAACTCATTTCTATTCTTGTTAGCTTCATAACTGTCGCCCGAATTACTACTTTTTTATCATTAAAATTTTGGTCAATTATTACTGGGTAGGTAAAGGAGAATGGAATAATCCCCAATTTTAAAGTCTCGTGAACTAAATAGTTATTTCCAGATAAGTTATCAATTTTGCTTATTACTGGATGAACTGAGACAAACTTTTGCATATCAGTTAAATAGTCGAAAATAGTGTCAATTGGTTTGTTTATTTTGAAAGTCAGATTCATATATTCGGTGGTGCTTTCGTTTAGTTGTTCTCTATCTTAGGATTGCCACGAAGGGTAAGCCGAAAGGTAAAACCAATAATACCATAGTTTTACGTTCGTGCATTTTTAGCTAAAATGAAAAATAAGAAGTAGGTATATTATTTATTTCTCCTCTGGATCTTTGTACATAATAGGAATACCATATTTTTTATGAAGTTCGTAAAAGCTTTTATAGATTCTCACATCCTCACTATAGCCACTAGGTTTTTTCATGTTAGTTTTATGTTCACGTAAAATTTTGTCTCTGTTTTTGCGATAAAAAGGAAAAGATACTCCTGAGGACATATTCAAATCTGTAAAAGGAATAACTCGAGTAAACATCCACGAACCTACAATAACCGATTGAGAATAATTGAAGTCAATAATGACAACATCTTCTTCTTCGGGGTTTAATAAATCTCGCAAAGTTATTTCGCATCTTTCTGAATCCTTGTCTATCACTTCAAAAAGAGAAACAAAATAATTGTTAGTGTAAATTTTCCGTTGCAAGGTTATCATATTTAGCGGTAAGTACAGCTATGGCATTAGAGTCTAGCTTTTTTTAACAAAAATTAGCACTTTGCAACGGATTATTTACACTATGAAATAATTTAACTTTGCTTCAAAACTTTCTATTTCAAGACGGCTTAATTTCGCTTTGTGTAATTCATAATAAAGTTCTGTAAAACTCTTATTATCCTGAAGATATTCAAAGTAAACAAAATCATTCAGCACATCCATGTCTGATTCATCCTCAAGAGTAATTACATTTTCCCCAACTGTTTTTTTAAGCATCCCCAAAATACGAGCTGAACCTTTCACAAAAATACTGACATCTATTTGTGGTTCTTTTGCCATGAGTGAATGTGTTTTTCTACCTATTTCTCTTAACTCTAGATAGCGTTTTATCAATGGATTTGAAGATTTATTTTTGCGAGGAAAAAACATATTCTACAATTTTTTTTTAATTCTATTAATTTAATTCACCTAAAATTGAGGCATATCAAAAATACAAGAATTATCTAATTTATCAAACTAAAAAAGAAGTATTTTAAAACTTAAATGTAGGATTTATAATTAATCCCCATTTTGTTTTTATCAGTGAATGTCTTACATTTAAACTTCCAAACAAGACTACAAAATACGATACATCAAAAGCCATGAAACTTATCTCACACACTGACAAAATCTGGACTATACAAGAATTTTTGACTCCAAAAGAGTGTGAAGACTTGATGCTTTTTAGTGAAAACAAAGGCTATCAAGAGGCAGAAGTCAGCTTACCTAAGGGAGCTAAAATGCTTAAAGGAATTCGCAACAACTATCGCTTACTTTATGAAGACATAAACTTAGCCCAAAAGTATTGGCAAAAACTCCAACCTTACTGCCCTGAAAAGCTAGAAGATAATTATGCCATAGGACTCAATGAGCAATTTAGGTTTTATAAATACGAACCAGACCAACGCTTCAAAAGACACATAGATGGTAGATTTAAGAGAAATGAACAGGAAGAAAGTAGAATTACTTTTATGATTTATCTCAATGATGATTTTGAAGGAGGAGAAACTGCTTTTGATTCGCTTCAAATTTGCCCCAAAACTGGTGATGCTCTTTGCTTTATCCACGAACAGAAACACGAAGGAAGCCCAGTAACAAGTGGTATCAAATACGTGCTTCGCTCAGATATTATGTATAAAAAATCTTAACTTAGGAAAAATAGAATCCTCTCCTATCCCCCATGACAAACACTGAAAAAGCCATTCAGGCTACTTATTTTAGTATTATAGGCAATACGGCTCTAGCGTTGATTAAAGGATTGACGGGTTATTTTGGCAATTCTTATGCCATGATAGCTGATGCCATAGAATCTACTACAGATATTTTCGCCTCTTTTTTGGTGCTTTTTGGTATAAAATATGCCAGCAAACCAGCTGACGAAGTTGAGCGATGAGCAAGCCCTCCGTACTCCGCGATC
>JBBRUH010000047.1:0-17506 GCA_038248005.1 Cytophagales bacterium
CCGTACAAAAATGCCGCTGGCGAATTAAACAATGATGTTCAATTTATGGATGTAGATGATATGTCGAAGTGCGATCTTTAGAACGTCTTGGGCTATGAGCAGTAGCGGAATACGAGTGATAAACTTTACAATAACAACAAAATATGATATGAGATACAAAACTTCAAAATACAGACGAACCCGCTATTGCTTATAGCGCGTGTTATTGGCTGTTTTTCTTTCGGAATGTTAAAATAAATTATAAACAATTAAAAAAATACAATCATGAAAACAACTAAAATTGAACAACTAAGCGCTTGCAAAGATGCAAGAGAAGATGTTAGTAAACAACGTGAACTGTTAATTTTTTCTTAAATCACTTAAATAAAAATCTAAATTTAGGTGTTAGTGAAATGTGGGTAGAGGATTTCATACGAATTGGTAAAAAAATTAAAATGATACATGAAATTAAATATAAAGCAGAGACTTGGTTCACTGGGAGAAATGGGCTCTTCAAGTCTAGTGGTATATCTATCAGAACAACATGTGAGGGGCACTTACACTTAGTGCCTTTAACATCTAAAGGGGAGTTAGCCCATTGTGATATTGTAATTGATAAGAGTATACTTCCTGAGTTACTTCAAAAATTAGCTGATCATGAAAATTGTATTTGATATAGAATCCGATGGCTTAATGGAGAATGTCACTAAAATTCACTGTTTGTGTTATTACAACATAACAGAGAATGTTAGTGGCAGCCTCACTAGTTATGAAGAGATAATTAAATTCCTTATGCAGGAAGACCTTACACTTATCGGGCATAATGTGATCTGTTATGATATACCTGTGCTTAATAAGATACTTGGTATAAAGATTAAAGCTGAGCTGATTGATACTCTTCCTCTCTCGTGGGTGCTCTATCCACAATATAAAAAACATGGGTTAGAAGCTTGGGGAGAGATATTTGGGATACCTAAGCCTGAAATAAGTGAGTGGAAGGAGCCAGAGGAGATTGAATTACAAGCAGAGTTTAAAGCTAAGATGGTTCATAGATGCAGTGAGGATGTAAAAATCAATACAAAACTTTGGAACAGAGAAAACTACATACTAAATCTTCTTTATAATAAAGACTCATTTGCTATCAATAGGTATATTCAGTATTTATCTTTTAAGATGGATTGTGTAAGAGAACAAGAAGAGGTGGGTATTCGTATAGATGTAAATCATTGTGAAGCCACCTTAGCTTTACTTATTGAAGAGAAGAAATCTAAGGTAGATCAATTAGCTTTGATAATGCCTAAAAATCCTATTAAGCACAAGAAAACCTATGAAGATGCTCTTATGGATGAGAGTGGTAATGTGTTTCAAAAAGGTGACCTATTCTTTGGATTAATTGACACACAGGCTAAGATTAGTAATATTGAGAGAGAGAAGATAATAAGATGGGAAGCCCCTAATCCTAATAGCCCACAACAGATAAAAGATTGGCTCTATGGCTTAGGATGGATACCAGAGACTTTTAAGCATGTAAAGAATAAAGAGACTAATGAAATAAAGAAAATTCCTCAAATAGCTTCTAAAGATGGACAAGGAGAATTATGTGAAAGCATAAAGAAACTCTTTACTAAGGAGTCCGGATTAAAAGTGCTTGATAGTTTAGGGGTCATTTCCCATAGAATATCTATTTTCAAAGGCTTTCTAAAGGATAGAATAGGCGATAGACTGTACCCCAGTAGTAGTGGACTTACCAACACTCTAAGGCTTCAGCACAAAGTAGTGGTTAACCTACCTGGTGTGGATAAGAAGTATGGCCAAGAGGTGAGAGCTTCCTTAATAGCTGATGAAGGTAGATATCTTTGTGGGTGTGACCTTGCTAATATTGAGGATAGAACTAAGAGACATTATATCTATACCTATGATCCAGAGTATGTAGAGGAGATGAATAGTCCAAGCTACGACTCACATCTTGATATCGCCAAACTTGCAGGATTCATCACAGAAGAAGATGCAGTATTCTATAAAGAGATAGATGAGAAGAAGACTAAAGAACTTCCTATTACCAAGGAGGAAGCTTTTAGGTTTAGTTCTTTAAAGAAACTAAGAGCTAAAGCTAAGACATGTAATTTTGCAGCTACCTATAAGGTGGGAGCAGAAACTCTTTCCCGAAACTCAGGAATGTCCATAAAAGAATCCAAGAAACTTCTCAGTATATATTGGACAAGAAACAATGCTATTCTAAAGGTAGAGAAGTCTCTTAAAGTAAAAGATTGCTATGGCCAAAAATGGTTGTTAAATCCTGTGTCTGGGTTTTGGCACACACTAAGAGCTGAAAAAGACAGATTTTCTACGTTGAATCAGGGGACGGCAGTTTACGTTTTTGACACATGGGTAAAATATTTAAGAGCAGAAGGGATTAAAATTTCTCTTCAGATCCACGATGAGTGGTTAGGTAATATTGAAAGTAAAGGAGTCACTACTGATAGAGTTAATAAGGCTATAGAGAGTGTAAACAAAGAACTCAAGCTTAATGTACAAGTAGGATGCTCTATAAGTTTTGGAGAAGCCTATTCTGAGTGTCATTAATTTAATAATCAAATAATTATGGAACAATGCTAGAGACGATAAATCGTAGGAACATTGAGAAGCATCTTATAGAATATGAACTAGAAATTGTAGGTCATAAACTTGTAGATACTTTCTATGATGATAGATGGTACTTCCATTGGACAATAACGCTAAATCAATTTCAGCAATTTCATTCTTATGCTATCCCCCTTCTTAAGAAAACTTTTAGATGTAGAAGAGAGATAGCAGAGGATTGTTTTAAATGGTTTTATAAACAACATGGATTAAGAATTAAAGGATGATAGAGGAATTAATATCTGAGTTAGAGAGAATGAATAAGAGTGCCAATGTGCATGTATATCTTAACATACTCTTCAACTTCTAAGTTTGGATGGTCCTGGTTCCTTACAGACGAGGGGATTCAAGAATTCGAAGAACTCAACGAAGAATAAACCCTTTAATTTTAAACAATTTAAAAAAAAAAAAAAAAAAAATGAAAAGAATCATTGACGGAAAAAGCTACAACACAGAAACGGCCTACCTAATAGCGGAGTGGGATAATGGATTGTTCTATAACGATTTCTACCACTGTAGCGAAGAGTTGTATCAAACGGTAAAAGAAAATTGGTTTTTGTACGGCTCTGGAGGCGCAGCCTCAAAATATTCGACAACGTCCGGTAATTCTTCCTCCGGAAGTTGCGCAATTATACCGCTAACAGCTATTCAAGCCTTGAAATGGCTTGAACAAAAGGAATTTACTGACGAAATAGAAGAGCACTTCCCTAATGAAATAGAGGAAGCGTAAAAAGTCAGTAATTAATTATCCAGTATGAATAAAATAAAACAGCCTTTGGAGGAGGACTTCGAGAGGGAAGCCGATAAATACTACATGTATAGAGTGGAGAGGCAAATGGAAGAGGAAGATGAGTACAGAGAGTGGTGTAACCATGAACAAAAGCTCCCTGCTAAGATAAAGGTACTTACAAAGAAATTTCGTAAAACAAGAAAACATTATGAAAGATAGAGATTTCATTAGGTTAACGTTAAGAGTGTATAAGTCTGAAGCTATTAATGAAGAGATCGCTGTTGAGAACATAGTAAATACTTGTAAAAATGGCAAGATATCTAATTGGTTCAGCTTTAATATGGGCTGGATAGCTGGAATAGGGCTTTATTCACTTGTAAAATACTTTTTCTCATGAAAATTAATGTAACACCTTTTCACTTTGAGGAGTTGATTAAGAAAGGGTATTCACTTGACCTTATCTTCCTTCTTATGCTTATTCATAATGAGATGGATATTAGTCTTATGTGCAGGGGGAGTGCTAAGATAGATTCATTACATCAGTCTCTTACTCGTAAGGGGCTGATTAGTGAAACTGAGGATAAAATTACCACTATGGGTACAGAGCTATTAGTCTTCATGGATACAAAGGAAGAGAGAAAGATAGTGAAGAATAAGAAGTCCACAACAGAATTTGATGAGTGGTGGAATGCCTTCCCAGGGACAGATACCTATGAGCATAAAGGTAGAAAGTTCTCTGGTGCCCGAAGTTTAAGAGCTGGTAAGGATGATTGCAGAATTAAGTTTGATAAGATACTATTAGAAGGAGAGCACACATCTAAAGATCTTATAGAGGCATTAAAGTATGATGTCCTCCAGAAGAAAGAAGTCTCTGTAAAAACAGGGAATAACAAACTTAGTTATATGCAAAATTCTCTTACCTATCTTAATCAAAGAACTTATGAGGCCTTCATAGATCTCATTAAAGCTGGAAATTCTATAGAAGAAACAGATAAACCAACAGGAGGAATTTATATATGACACAAGAAGAGACAGACATCCTTTTTGAGCTGACAGCTCTAATCTTTATGGACCCTTATTTTAAAGATGAGAGCAGGACTTTAGAAGAGGTACAAGATTGGGTAAGGCTTCAAATAGGAGAAAAAGGGATACATACTATTCCTGCAGGCACTCGTTGGGGAGCCTTAGTTGGTAAGCAAAATTATGAGAGTTATAATAAAAAACATAAAAAGTTATGAGCCCTAAAATATCTGCAACATTTAAAGAGCTGGAGGTAGAAATAGAATATGAATATACCCCAGAAGAAAAAGAAGTGTGGACACTGTCCAATGGCGACCCCGGTTACCCGGGATACCCAGCTACAGTGGACATCATTGATGTATACCATGGAGGCCTAAGTATAATGGCTTTTATTGGAGAGATGTACTTAGAAGAAGAGATGGAGTACCTTGTATGGAAACATCTTAGTAAGGAAGAACCAGATTATGAAAGGTAAAAAGATGAATAAACAAGAAGTTAAAGACCTTGTAAGAAAGGCATCCTACTTTGATTTTGAGGAAGAAGGTGGTAATAGCCTAATATTCTCTACAAGAGTGAATGGTGACAGGCAGAATGCTGAATGCAGAGTAGAAGATTTTTTAGAAGGACTTAGAATAAAGAAAGCTCTCTTAAAAACTTTCAATGATATTTCCATCTCTGTAGAAGATTGGGAGGAATGGGTAATATTAACTGTAACAAGTAAATACAAATAAAAGAGTTTCTTAGCTATGTCTTTTGAACAACTAAAAAGAGAAGTCGAAGAAGGGATTGCCGGTAGAAATAGCGGCATCCCTATGGGCTTTAATAGGCTCAATCATTATATTGGTATACGGAAACGTATTCTTACACATGTCTTTGGAGCAACAGGATGTTTGTCTGGAAGTACTCAGATAACCTATAGTAGGAGAAAAGGTGGTCATGGAGGAAGAACTATCTCCTTAGAGGAGTTGTATTACAAATTTAATCATATTAAAGTACCTGGTAATGCTGAGTACTCTTCTTATAATTGGGATAAGAGTTGTGCTACAAAGTTATTGAGTTACAAGAGTGATAGAAAGTATGTAGGACAGAACGAGATAGTTAATGTAGTAGAGTCTGGAATTAAAGAGACATTCATTCTTACCACTGGAGACGGAAATCAGATAAGAGCTACTAAGGATCACAGGTTTATGGTTAATGAAAAAGATAAATACAAAACACTAGAAGACTTGTATGTAGGGGACTTTATTTATTGTAGAGAGAGAAAAAACGGTAGAATTCATGAGCATGTGTCTCACTTTGGTAATAGAGGTATTCGTAAGGAGCTCATTATTTCTATCGAACAGTTTGGAAGAGAGATGACGTATGATGTAGAAATGACATTTCCTTATAATAACTTTCTTGCCAATGACTTTGTAGTACACAACTCTGGCAAATCAGCTTTTATTCATTCTGCATACATTCTCAATCCTTTTGATTGGTACATGAAGAATAAGGACAAATGTGGCATAAAACTTAAGGTTATTCTCTTCTCTATGGAGAGAAGTAAGATATATCTTGAAGCCAAATGGATGAGTAGAAAGATTTTTATTGACCAAGGTGTACTAATTCCTATCCCTAAGCTTTTAGGCTGGTGGGAGAATAATAAGCTTACTAAGGATGAGCATGATTTGTTTCTCATGTATGAAGACTATTCTAATGAGCTTTTGGAAGTAGTTGACATCATTGAAGGACCGCAAAATCCTACAGGTGTTTATAAGTATGTTAGAAATTATGCCAAAGAGAATGGCATCCTTGATAAGCCTACAGAATTTACGGAGATTTATGAGCCTACCCATCCAAATGAAATAGTAATTGTGCTGGAAGATCACGTAGGAATGACTAAACTTGAGAAGCCCTTCACTTCTAAAAAGGAAGCTATTGATAAGCTTAGTGAGTATAACCAAAGTTTTAGGGACATTCTAGGATATGTACCAGTTACTGTTGGGATGCTTACCAGGGGTCTCAATAACGTTGCATTTACAAAAATGGACAGCTTTGAGCCTACAATTGATGATTCTAAAGAGAGTGGAAGACCTGGGGAGGATGCTGATGTAGTTATTAGTCTCTTTGATCCTAAGAGATACCGTACTACTGATGAAGCCTATGATGTAGATAAGTTCATAGAACCTATGAAAGGAGGTAACTACTTCAGGAGTGCTAAAATTCTTAAGAATAGTTATGGAGAAGATACTATAAGGGTAGGAATGGGTTTTATGGGTTCCACAGGTATTTTCAAAGAGCTTCCCAAGAAGAATAATATGGATGGCTTTGATTACACTTCTCTATTTACAGGAGAATATTTTTTAACTAATAAATATGACAGATAATGTACAAGCTGTATAGAAAAATGCCAAGTGAAATTTAAAAATGAAAACTATGGAGATGAGAGATGAAAGACAAAGGGAGTTTGCTGACACTTGGATAAATGCTGGGACGTTTGGGATTCTGAACCTTTGTCCTAGGTTTGGAAAAATCTACACTAGTATCAATATTATTGAGAAGTTTCTTCCTAAGACAATTCTTGTTGCGTATCCTAAGGACAAGATAAAGGATTCCTGGCAAGCAGATTTTAAGAAGCGTGGTTATGATGATAGTAGTGTTACCTACACTACACACTTATCTTTGAAGAAGCATTTGACAGAGAAGTATGATCTTGTTATTATAGATGAGATACATCTGTTATCCCCAGCGCAAGTATTAGCCGCTCAAGAACTCTTCCTTCTTAATAAGAAGATATTGGGGCTTACAGGTACTTTAGCTGCATGGACAAGGCGTTATTTAATGAACACTCTTAAGCTACCTGTTGTAGCTACTTATTCTATAGCAACAGCGATAGAAGAAGGAGTAATTGCAGACTATGAGATTACTGTAATGAGCGTAGACTTAGATGACAGGGTAATAAGGACTTATGGGAAGAAGCAAATGACTGAGAGAAGTAGATTCCGTAATTTTACCTTTATAATTGATAAGCTTGAAGTTGAAGGTAAAGACACAAAGTTCCTAAGACTGTCCAGAGTATCTGTTATTCAAGGAAGTCTTGCTAAAGTATCAAAGACCAAAGAGCTTCTTATGAAACACAAGAATGAGCGTATTTTAGTGTTCTGTGGTTTAACAAAGGTAGCTGACAGTCTTGGTATTCCTTCTTATCATAGTAAGAGTACAGAGAAAAATGTCTTTGATGAGTTTGCCAGAGGTGAAGGTAATCAGCTAGCTGTGATTAAGATTGGAGAGACAGGTGTAACCTATAAACCTCTGAATAGAGTAATCATTAATTACTTTGATAGTAATAGTGAAAATATGGCTCAGAGAATAAACAGATGCATGAGTATGGAATATGACAATCCAGAAAAGAAGGCTCATATCTATATTATTACTTCTACTGAAGAGGCAGAGTTAAATTGGCTCAGAAGAGCTTTAGAGTTTTTTGACACTGAAAAAATAAGTTATATATGACAGCAATTGAACTGTACAAGTTTGTAAAAAATAATCAGATAGAGTATCATTATACTAAGGACCATAGTGATGTATTAATATTTATTCCTCTATACAATATTGAGGAATGGGATGAGTTATTAGGTCCTGGCATTACTGCAGAAGACCCTATTAAATGTTATATGAAGTATGGATATCTCTGCTTCTATATGCAGGATATTTGTAATTATTTTGATATTTATTTAGCAGAAGTCTTTGGAGAAGAGGAAGAATTTTAGTAATTTTAATACTAAATATCAATAAATCAATGAGAAATGGATAAACAAAAAGAAGAATTCAAACTACCAGATGAGATAACTAAAGCTACTGGTATGGCTCCTAAAGATCTTGTGGTACTCTCGATCCCTAAGATGGGTAAGGGTACTATCTTTGGAGATTTTACTACAAAGTATAATGCGATTATACTTGACCTTGAAAGGGGAGGGTATGATTACATTAATGCAAGAAAACTTTCTACCTACACCACATCAGAGACTACAAGGTACGAGAGCTTTGACAACTATATCAAGTTTAGAAACTTACTCTTAGAAAATAAGGGCAAGTATGAGTACCTATTAGTGGATGGGCTCTCTGACTTAGATGAGTTAGCAGAGATTGGAGGCACTAAAGCCTATATGAACTCTATTATAGGGGGTTCATTTAATAGGGAACTTGACGCCTTAAAGAGGCCTATTAAGAATGGAGAGAAGCTTCTGCCGACAGACCCTGAGTATAAGTCTGTATTAACTCTTCCAGATGGAGCTGGTTATCAACATACCAGGAAGTGGTTCATGGATCAGATTGAGATATTTAGACAAATTGCTCCTTATAGGCTATATGCAGCACATATCGCTGACAAGTATATCAAAGATAATGGTAAGGAGGAAGTGATAGGTAGTGAGATTTCCTTAACAGGGAAGTTAAAAACTATATTTGCTTCCAGAGTTACTGCTATGTGTAAGATGGTGGCTTTGGATACTGAAAGATGGCTAAACTTTGATGTCTTAAATGACAGTATTGTAGCTGGTAGCCGTGCTCCTTTCTTAGAGGGTAAAATTCTCATTTCAAGAAAAGAGAAAGCTGGAAAAATCACAACATTCTGGGAATCAATCTACCGCTAAATTATGGAAAGAGTTTATTATCTATACAGACACATTAGATTAGATACTAATGAGGTGTTCTATATAGGACTTGGAACTAAGTTAAGAAATTATTCTCCAAGTAATGAGTATATTAGAGCATACTCTAAAGATTATCGAAATAAGTTTTGGAGGAGTGTAGTTAATAAAACAAAGTACAGAGTAGAGATAATAATAGAGTTAGATGATTACGAGTTAATCAATAAGAAGGAGATAGAGTTTATATCTCTATATAGAAGACGAGATACAGAAAAAGGCACTCTATGTAATCTGAATGATGGAGGAGGCAGTAATAAGAGGTTAATTGTATCAGCTGATACAAGAAGTAAGCAATCCTTAGCAAGAAAAGGTATATTTAAAATGTCAGAAAGACATAAGGATATTTTGAGGCACCTTTATAGAGGAAAAAGACTCTGTGCAGAAGCTATTAGTAAAGCAATTAAATCAAATAGCTCTCCAGTAAGTCAGTATACAAAAGAGGGAATTTGGTTAAGAGACTTTAATACTATAAAAGAAGCAAAAGAGTATCTTAAAGTCTCCTCTCATGTTGGTATAGTACATGCTGCAAGAGGTAGTGCTAAAAGTGCGCATGGATATATTTGGAAGTATCAGAAGATAGTGAGCAAGTAAGTTTAATTTAAAACAAGTAAAAATGGGAAGTATTGGTGGAGTAAAAAAAGAAGAAAAGGATTTCACAAAAAAAGTGGGTGTGTTTGAAGCAACGGTAGTTTGCATTAATCCTACTGCTGAAGAGTATACCACTTTAATCGGTGAGCTCAAAGAGGACAGTAAGGAAACTGAGTATCTGGGTACCAGTAGGGATAATAACATCTCCCTTCGTATTAAGATATGGCTACAGTCAAAGGATGGTAGTAAGTTCCCTCTGACATTCTTTCTGGAAGACAAACAAAGGGAGAATAAAGATGGCACCAAAGTACAATACATTAATGCTGTTGGCAATACGGCTTGGGCAGAAGATGAAAATAGCTTGAGAACTTTAGCTTCTGAAAGTAATCCTAATGAGGGCTACAGAAAGATGATGAATGAGTTTGTAAAGAGGGAATTTCGTGTAGCTTACTTCGGAGAAGAGGCTTTGTATAACTTCCTACACTCATGGTTAGGTAAACTTGACTACTATAACGTTGAAACCACTTTAGAAATTGAGTGGAAAAAGCTTATGAAAGGTAATGTAAAAGACCTTAAAGATCAGGTAGACGGAGAGTGGTGCACCCCTGTAGGTGCTCTTGCCACTATAGACACAACTGAGAAAGAAGGGGAGATCAAGGAGTACCAAGGTGTATACAATAAGGCATTCTTACCAGCTTTCAATTTAAAATTCTTCCGGTTAATTGACTATACCAAGCCTGAAGTAATAGCAGCTCTTTCTGTTAAAAAGTCTAGGGATCTTAAATCTCATGAGCGCTTTATTCTTAATGTTATTGATGGAGAGCATGGTTGTAAGAACTACTATGTTCTTAAAGAACTTCAGGATTATGAAGCTGGAGACAACCTTGTAGCTTCTGATAAGCCTATTTCTACTGAAGGTTCTGATTATTGATTATTAGTTTCACAAGCCCTCATCAGAAATGGTGGGGACTTTTATTTTTCTTCTTATGATACAAGGACAAAAGAAGGCTCAACTAACAACAGAAGCAATCTTACAGAGGATAAGTGAGTATGATATTTTTCGATACTACATGCCTCATAATAATTGGAGTCTTAATCAAGTGTGTATCTCTCCTTTTCTTCGAGGAAGTCATTACGAAAACACTCCTTCCTTTATAATAAGCAATAGGAGTGGTAATCTATCTTTTATAGATTTTACGGACACTAATTTAAGAGGAGATTGTTTCACATTTGTAAAGCTACTCCATAATCTCTCATCCTTTGATGATATACTAAAGAGGATTGACTTTGATTTTGGACTAGGTATACTACCATGTCATGCTACAGGAGAGTACAAAAAAGTACTCAAGGAGTATGAGCAACCAGAGGAGCTAGGAAAGAGGTATTGTCTGATACAAGTAACTACAAGAAAATTTACACATGAGGAACTTGCGTATTGGAATACCTTTCATCAGGATATCCAAGATATAAGAGACAATCATATTTATTCTATCAAAAGTCTCTATTTAAATAAGAGTAGATTTCCTCTGAAGGAGACAGAACTTAGATTTGGTTACTTCTATGATGGCCATTGGAAGACTTATAGGCCTTTTGCAGACAAGAAGAGCAAATGGGTGCCCAACAATGTGCCAATTAGTATAATGGATGGTAAAGAGGATATTAAGGGTTGTGATGTAGCTTTCATCAATAAGTCAAAAAAGGATTACATGGTGATGAAGAAAGTTTTCCCTTGTAATTGTGCTGTACAAAATGAAGGAATAGCTTGCTTCTCTCAAGAGAACGTAGCCTTCTTAAAAGCCAATTCTAAGAAGCAAATACTAAGCTTTGACAGTGACGTCACTGGTGTAGCCAACTCTCAACAGATAACGAAAATTTTTAACTTTGACTATTGCAATGCACCAAGGAAGTACTTAGAAGAAGGAATTAAGGATTGGGCTGATTTAGCTAAGGTACATGGATTAAAAGCAATTGAGACTTACTTAAGAGCAAAAGGTGTCCTGGGAAGGCTGTAGCTTAGCTACATTGCCCTGGGAAGGCTGTGCAGTGCAAGATACAGAAAATTTTTGACATTATTGCAAAGTTTTCATTGACATGTATTCCTGAATTAATTGATATATAAGAGAAAAAACGCGAATGTATATCAATATTTTATTGATATAAAAGAGGTTTGAAGTTGACATATATCAATATGAGTAAAATAAGTACTAAATAATTTGGATAAGTAATAAATTTTAACTAATAAAAACATGGATAGGAACTTAATGAACGATGCAAATAGCACTGAAGGAATTGTAGACGCTCCTATGAATGAGATAGAAGAGCTGGAGACGCAAGTCCAGCGGCTTGAAGAAGTAGTAGAAACTCTTAAAGATGAAATAACAGAATTAAAATCAATTTAAAATGGTATTAACACAATTAGTGTATTTAGAAAATGGACAAGCTGCCTATCTTAAGGAGAAGATAGGAAGTAGGTTTATAGTGAATAAGGTGTACACCTATACAGAATCTTCTGGACCTGATAATGGTGGTGATGATAGAGAGATAGAAGTAGAAGACCCTCAGGATATAGTGGTAGATCAGGTCTTTGAAAAACCTCCTACAGCTAAGATAGCACAGGAAGTAAAATATCTTCTTGCTCAGGAGTCTAAACTTAAGGTAGATATCCAACTTTTAAAATCAGCGCAGAAGGAAGAGAAGTATGCTCTTGATAGGATAAATAGAACTCAAATTGATCAAAATAGGTTTATCATCAACAGGACAGAGCTTATTAATGCCAAGACTCTTGTACTTTTTCCTAAGGATAGAGTAATGCCCCTCACTTTAAAGTCTGAAGGCTCTTTCCGTGGACTAAGGCTCTTTATTGAGGTCAAAATTTTGACAGGAGAAGAAAATAGCTGGGGATATTACATTTATAAGAATGGGGACAATTCTTATTCTCATTCTTTATGCTCTAAGTATGGTATTCTTATTAACCCTACAGAGGAACAAATTGAAGAGGTTATTAAGAAAAGAGTATTGGAGTTTGAGTTTAGTAAGAGTATTATAGCATATACAGAGGATAAGTACCTTACTCCTACTCTGATAGAGGTTAAAAGAGTTTTTCTTAAAAATGAAAATACTGTCAAGAAGGAAAGAATGGGTAAAGATATAAAAGAGCTACAAGAGAAGTTAGAAGAGTTAATTGAAAAACAAAAATCATTAGAAATTTAACAAATAAGAAAAATGAAGACAGAAATTTACACAACGTTAAAGAGAGATTTAATTAGCACACCAGTGCCAGAACAGACTAAGACTTATAAGCCTGTTTCTCATGGGCAGCTCATTGACCTTACATTAGAAGGCCTGCAGAAAGCAGGACTTACTCTTAGTAAAGAGACTTATAGTTCTGCAAGTCATGGACAAGTAGCCAATGGTAATTACATTATTGGTAATGTAGATGATGATGAGATGCATTTAATGATTTCCTGGAGAAACAGTTATAATAAAACCCTCCCATTGATGTTCTTATTAGGTGCTATGGTAAAAGTATGTGGTAATGGTATGATGAAGAGTCAGGAGTTAGGTTATTTCAAACAAAAACATTGGGGAGCGATACAGACCCTCACCCCCCATGCAATTGTTGAGTATTTAAAAGGTGCAGGTGAAATGTTCATGCAACTTCAAAAAGAGAGGGAAGAAATGAAGCAGATCGAGCTTACAAAGAGAGTGCAAGCTGAGATAATCGGTCGTATGTGTATTGAAGAACAATTTATACAGTCTACTCAGCTAAACATTGTTAAGCGTGAACTTGCCCGCCCCACTCATGATTATGGAGATCAAAATAGCTTATGGAGCTTATATCAATATACAACATTTGCCATGAGGGAGGATCATCCATCTTTACGTCTACAGAATCACATTGATGCCCATAAATTCTTCACCAATGAGGCAGGAACACTAATACCAAAAGTAGCCCCTCTTATGTTTCCAAAGATAAAGAGTCCTTATGTACAGCTTTCCATCTTTGAAGATGCTCAATATGCCGAATAAATTAGGACAAGAGTCAGCATTTAAGTCTTTTGGAATATCTAAGAGACTTTTTTTAGCTAGCATGGCTATGCAAGGTTTATTGTCAAATTCTGATTTAAACCTTAATGGCATTGGGTACTATGAGTTTATTGCACAAAAATCCTTCGTGATGGCTGATGAACTTTTAAAACAGGAGGCAAAAGAATGAGAAAGATAATCATAGAGGTACAAGGAGGACTTGTACAAAAGGTATACACTAATGTAGATAATGGCCCTATTGAAGTGTATGTCATAGATTGGGATAACATCAATGCTGGGCAGACAGAAGAGGTGGCTGAAGAAATGACTGTTACACTGTTGCACATAGAAGAATTCCAATCTAAAATTAAAGCTGCGAATAAAGAAATACAGAAAAACAAAGAAGAATGAAATGGGAGAGTTTTAAAGACCAAATACACGAGAGCTGGTGGAAGAAGTTACGGCCATTCATAGAGAGCGTGGAATGTGATAAAATCTACGAGTTCTTAAAATTCGAGAGTCAGAGGGGCAGGCACATCGCCCCTCTCTCTTCAGCTACCTGGAGGTGTTTTAAGGAGACTGTATATGAGGATTTAAAAACGGTCATGGTAGGCTATTGCCCCTATCATACTTTTAGAGATGGCTTACCTATAGCCGATGGTCTTTTAATGGGTTGCTCAGTCACAAACTATCCTCAGCCCTCTCTGGCTCAATTTTACAATGCCTTAGAAGTTGAGTTATATGTATTAAACCTTGAGTATAACAGAAATCCTGACGTGAGTTACCTAGCAAAACAGGGTGTATTAATGCTAAATTCAGCTCTTACAACAGAGCTAGGAATAGCAGGAGCGCATCTTAAGTTATGGGAGCCTCTCATGAAGTACTTATTTGAAGAAGTATTAAGTGGTGTAAATGTCCCTATAATATTATTAGGGGAAAAGGCTGCTCAAATAGAGCAATATATAACTCCTTTTACATGGGTATTTAAAGTGAGCCATCCAGCGTCAGCTAGCTACACCAAAACTCAATGGGATAGCAAAGGAGTTTTTACAGACGTCAATAAAGTGTTGAAAGACACAAATAATTTAACAATTAATTGGTTAGAGGTATGTTAATAAAAGTAGAAGATTTAAAAGTAGGGGATGAGATACTTGTCCCTTTTTCAAATGTAGGGTTTAAATATATGAAAGTTCTTAGGTCTCCAGAGTTAAGGTGGAAAAGAGATGCTAATGGAGTAAAAGGAGTTGTGTATGGTGGATGGGGAACAGCCTTAGGTAAGCTTCTATATAAACAGATAAAAAGCAGCTTAAACTGTGAAGTGTCTTATGTCCCAAGAAGGTGGCCAGTTGGTGCTCCAGATCGTATGCAGAAAAAGTATATTTGTACTTCAGAAGGTCATAATACAGAGATGTCTTCTGATCTTAATTATAAGCAAATTTGGTTAGTAAGGAGGGAGTAACATGGAATCAAAACTTTGAAAGGAGTCTTGTGGAGAATTTAGATATTGGTACAAATGGGATAAGTATATACTTATACAAACTTTTATAACAACAAAACATTTAAATTAATTTACGAAAAAGTATAAACATGATATTAACACAACAAAAAGAATCCGTTGTATTATCTGATGGGGACTTATTAAGTACCATAAAAATGGAGCTGGACTTAGACTCTCAGCAGGTAATTATGCAGATGTTGAGTAAGAATTTATATTCAGATGAAATTGGCTCTCCTATAAGGGAGCTTGTTAGTAATGCGCTGGATAGTCATAGGCGAGCAGGAGTTGATAAGCCTATTATTGTTTCTTTTAAACCTACTTCGGATAATAACTATGAGTTCACTGTAGAAGATTTTGGTGTAGGTCTGGATGCTAATGATGTCACAAACATTATTAGTAAGTATGGTAGATCCTTAGCAAGGTACGAAGAAAATACTTTAGGTGCTATGGGTCTTGGCTTTAAATCCCCATTGGCTTATACATCATCTTTCTACTTTATAGGAAGGAAGAATGGTATAGAAGGTAAATGGATGATGTATGAAGGGGAGAATGGTAATTCTATTGATCCTTTATATAGTAAACCTACAGACCAGCCTAATGGCACTAAAGTTATTGTACCTGTAAGGTACAATAGTAAGTCTTCCTTTATAACTAAGATGAGGGAACAGCTTGCTTACTTTGAGAGTGTCTATTTTGACGTAGTGAATAATAGTATTGTGAATGACTTTAACATATTTAGAGAAGTAGATTTCCAATTTTCTGAGTTAGCTAGTGATGACCGTCTTCACATTTGCTTAGATAATGTTTACTATCCTATTGACTTTACTAAATTAGGTATTAGTAATATTCCTGTGCCTATAGGTCTTAGATTTAACTTGTCTGATGGTTTATGTCCTACACCAAATAGAGAGGCTTTACGCTATACTCCGGATGCTAAGAGGATAATACTTGATAAGATTAGTAAGGTGGCGGACTATCTTGTAGACAAGTATAATGAGACTATTACAGAAACTGCCAACATTAATGAAGTATTCTCTTACTATCACAGATTCGATAGACGTATATCTCTTTTGAGGGGAAGCTTCTCTATAAACAGCATATTAAGTAACGCTACAAAGAAGATAAAACAACCTAAACTTGTGGGTGTTGAGCTACTTGATCTTAGCAGGCTATATGAGAAGAGAGGTGCGCTGTTAGGTGAGTACCAAGTTAAGTACTGGATCAATAATCATAAAATGTACGAACAAAACAGTATAAGGACTCTTACTCTTGATGAGTTAAGTTCTGTGTATATCTTTTCAGAAAAAATAGGTGGAAATAAAAGAGACTATCTTAGAGAGCAATGTTCGCACTCTTGTACTTTTAAGCTTGTTAAGAAAAATCCTTATACTCTTTATGATAAAAGTAAATTTTTCGGCCCATACGCTTCCTATTGTAGCATTCTTAAATTACATATGTGCCCTAAAAGTGAGTGGAGGCAGAGGATAAAAGAGTTTCAGTTTATACAAAGGATGTATACAGATACATTTATAGATATTGACGCTCTAGTTGTACCACAACAATGGCTGGATGCACGTAAAAAGCAAAGAGTCTCTTCTGCTGGCCTTAGCGGAGGGGGTGTTAGAGGGGTTAAACTAAAAGGAGAGGTGTGTGGTAAGGAGGCAAAGCCTTTTGAGAAATATGTCTCAGGGAGAAATTGTAAATGGGAGCCAAATACTTTTCAGTTAGAAAGCTTACATAAAATTCCAAGCCTCATTGTCTACACCAGCTATGATAATTGCCTTGCGTTAGACCCTCTCTATCATATCTCCCTTTATAAAGAGAAAATGAAATTCCTTACTTTCTCTCCAAGAGAGATGAGAGTATTGGAGAAGATGAGCATACACAACTTAATCACATATGAAGAATTTATGGAAGGAAAGACAAAAACTTTTAAACGATTAATCACTGCTTATTTAATAAACAAGCTTATAAATCAAAATTCTAGCACATTTACTTATAAGGCCTATTTTAAAACTATCTCTAAGAGTTTATTTGAGAAGGTAGATACTTTGAAACAGTATAGAGATGACCACTATACTAGTGAGAGTGCTAAGATATATGAGGCTATGTTAGAAGTTGCAGAAGAGCATAATCTATTTGATTTAGAAATCTATTCTATTTATCAGGAAGTAAAAAACTTATTAGCCAGACTTCCTTTTATAGAGACTGTTATGAGAGCCGTGCCATTAAGCAATCATTATTTAGCTGATAAAGAGCATGCCAGTAAATTAATAGAGGTATTAAGAGACCTGTTTAAATACTATAGGTACAGAATAGATTATACTAATTACAAGC
>JBBRUH010000048.1:0-17472 GCA_038248005.1 Cytophagales bacterium
ATAACTATGAAAAAATTACTCTTACTCTCCTTTTTAATCGGTTTGGTGCATTTAGGATATGCACAGACAAAACCTGATAAGACGCTTTCTCCTTATTTCTTGGTCAAAAGCTCAAGCAAAGAAGTGGATCAGATGCCTCTCAAACATACCTCAGCAGATGTAAATATCTCAGGTGTGATTGCAGATGTGAAAGTAACACAAGTCTATGTCAATCAAGGCAAAAACACACTGGAAGCCATTTACGTCTTTCCAGGCTCTACCAAAGCTGCTGTGTATGGCATGACGATGACTATCGGAGAGCGAAAACTCATCGCTAAGATAGAGGAACGCCAAAAAGCCCGAGCAGATTACGAGCAAGCCAAAGAAGAAGGTAAAACAGCTTCTCTCTTAGAGCAACAAAATCCCAATGTTTTTCAGATGAATGTGGCTAATATTATGCCTGGTGACTCTATCACGGTCGAGCTACGCTATACTGAGTTACTTGTGCCTACCGAAGGTGTCTATGAGTTTGCTTACCCTACCGTAGTAGGGCCTCGCTACTCTGAAACTCCTGAAAGCCAAGCACTTCCTCACGAACAATGGGTCAATAACCCCTACTTACACGAGGGAGAAAAACCTAACTATACTTTTGATCTCAATACCTATCTCAATGCTGGGATGCCTATTCAGCAAGTTACTTGTACTTCTCACGAGGTTGCTGTCAAATATGCAGGCAAAAATGCTGCACAGATTAGCCTTAAAAATGCTGAGAAATATGCAGGAAATAAAGACTATATCCTTAAATATAGACTCACAGGTGGACAGATTCAGTCAGGTCTATTGCTTTATGAAGGTGAGAATGCCGTAGCAAGTGGTGAGCTTAAAAACTATGAAGATGGACAAGCTGAGAAGTTTTTTTTACTAATGATGCAGCCTCCCAAAGCACCTAGCAATGATCAAATTCCGCCTCGTGAATATGTGTTTATAGTAGATGTTTCTGGCTCTATGAATGGATTTCCTTTAGATATTTCTAAAAAATTATTGCGTGAACTGATTGGTAAATTACGTCCTACTGACCGATTTAATGTAATGCTTTTTGAAAGTAGCAATCAAATGCTTGCCGAAGAATCAATGGCGGCTACTCAAGACAATATCAACAAAGCCATTAAAGTAATAGATGAGCAAAAAGGTGGTGGCGGAACAAGACTGATGCCTGCCCTCAAAAATGCCCTAGCTTTTAAAGAAACTAAAGATTTTTCTAGAACTTTTATAGTAGTTACGGATGGATATGTGAGTGTAGAAAGAGAAGCCTTTGACCTTATCCGTGATAATCTTAATAAAGCCAATCTATTTGCTTTTGGGATAGGTTCTTCTGTCAATCGCTATCTCATAGAAGGCATGGCAAAAGTAGGAATGGGCGAGCCTTTTATCATCACTAATCAGCAAGAAGCCCCAAGCATTGCAGAGAAATTTAGAAATTATATCCAGAACCCTGTATTGACCAATATACAACTTGCTTACAATGGTTTTGAGGTCTATGACCTTGCCCAGACGAGTATCCCTGATGTGTTTGCAGAGCGTCCTATTATTATTTATGGAAAATACAGAGGCAATCCAAGTGGCACGATTACCCTTACAGGACTTTCTGGAAATAAAACCTATAAGCAAGTCATCAATGTATCAGAGGCAAGTAAAAACAATAATCAAGCACTTCGCTATCTGTGGGCTAGAAAGAAAATAGAAACCCTAGATGACTATAACCGCCTTTCTATCAATTACTGGGGAGACCCTACAGCATCACAAGTAACACAAATGATTCAAGCAGACCCTAGTAACAAGGATAGAATCGATGAAGTAACTCGCCTTGGTCTAAAATATAACCTGCTAACAGCTTATACTTCTTTTATAGCCATTGATTCAGAAATACGCAATGTAGAAGGCACAAGCACGACCATAAAGCAACCGCTACCATTGCCAGAAGGGGTAAGTGATCTGTCAATAGGAAAACAATCTAATATCAGTAATTCTACTACTATGAATTATTATTCATCTGGTGTTGTTTCATCTCCTTCACCAGAGTATAAAAGAAGTAAAAATTCTGATAAAAAAGGTGATTCAACCGTCCTAAAATCTGAATATAAAAAGGAAGAAATCATAGATGTAGAAGAAGAGTTGTGGTCAGAAGTAGAGGAAAAGTCGAAAAAAGTAAGCAATCATACTCAAGCAGTATTTAGTGATAATGGAACTGATTTAATAACTTTTATCCAAAACAACCTCAATTATCCTGAAAAAGCCAAACAAGCTGGTCTTACAGGAAAAGTAACTATCTCCTTTACTATCAAAGCAGATGGCACATTGGATAATATCAAAATAACGAACTCACTTAGCTCAGAGTGTGATGCAGAAGCCGTCAGAGTATTGAAACTTACGATTGGAAAATGGACTCCTGCCTACAAAAAAGGCAAGGCTACTGACTCAAAGGAAAATATTACTATTGCTTTTTAAATTAGAATATCCGTAGTAATTAGTCGGAAAAGGGAGGGCAAATTGTCCTCCTTTTTTTTGTAAGTAGATGGTCAAAATTAGCTTGTACTTAAACCGTAACTTCCTGAATTATACGTAATATATTTTATAGTGAGTAAAAAAATGTTGAATCTAAGTAAATAGAGGTAGATTTTAGTTTTTTATCCAAAAAACACTCTGTTTTTATTATTATGTAACACGTAATAATGATTTTCAATGATTTTTTAAACTAAAAAGTAAAAACACACCTTGATTCCCATAATTTGCACATTTTTCAAATTATATTAAAAACTATCCCGTACAAAATGGGAAGTTACGGTTTAAGACTATTCTAATAAATTAGTTTTTAGAAGAGCGGTGTCCTCTGATAAGACCTCGCCCTGAGGTAACAGATAATTTTACAAATTCTAAAATCTTCTTACATTCTTGCCCTTCTATCTCACTATTCTCTATTTCAGCAATTGCTTGAGAGTTATTAAGTCCTTTTTGAAAAATAATTCTGTATATATTCTGGATAATATTGATTTGCTCATTGGTAAATTCTCGGCGACGTAAGCCACGGCTATTGACACCATCATAGCTCATCGGTTCACGGGCAGCAGTTACAAAAGGAGGCACATCTTTTAAGATTTTAGAGCCCCCAGAAATCATGGCGTGTTGCCCTACTCTCACAAACTGATGTGCAGCACTTGCTCCACCGATGACTGCGTGATAGCCTATTTCTACGTGTCCACCTAACTGAACAGCATTGGCAAGAATAACATTATCACCGATAATACAGTCATGTGCTACGTGTACATAAGCCATAAGGAGGCAGTTTTTGCCCACTACGGTTTTCTCTTTATCAATTGTGCCTCGGTTGATGGTTACGCATTCTCTCACCACAGTATTATCACCTACTATAGCAAGTGTATCTTCGCCAGCAAACTTTTGGTCTTGTGGAATACCAGCTATGACTGCACCTGAATGAATCTGACAATTTTTACCTATGCGTGCACCAGACATAATAGACACATTGGGGCCTATCCAAGTTCCATCACCTATTTCTACATTTTCATAAATAGTAGTGAATGGACCGATAGTTACATTTTCACCAATAATGGCATCTTCGTGGACGTAGGATAAGGGTTGTTTATTTTGCATCTTTTCTCACAATACTTGCCGAAAGTTCGGCTTCACAAACTAATGTACCAGCAACAAAGGCTTCACCTCGCATACGAGCAATGCCACGGCGAATAGGATAAAGCAATTCGCATTTAAAAATTAGAGTATCTCCTGGCACCACCATTCTTCGAAATCTACACTTATCTATAGAAACCAAATAAGCCCAATAATTTTCAGGGTCAGGTACAGTACTTAATACCAGTATTCCTCCTGTTTGTGCCATTGCTTCAAGCTGAAGCACTCCAGGCATTACGGGATTTCCAGGAAAATGGCCACAAAAGAATGGTTCATTGATAGTTACATTCTTAACGCCAGCTACACAAGTTTCATCTAAATAAAATATTTTATCTACCAATGCAAAGGGATAGCGGTGCGGTAAGATATTAGAAATATGCTTAATATCCATAATAGGTGGTAGTTTAGGATCATAAGCAGGGATTCGATTTTGTGCGGTTTTTTCCATTTGTCTTTTAAGTTTTTTGGCAAAGGCTACATTGGCAGCATGTCCAGGACGAGCCGCCATAATTTGGGCTTTAAGAGGCCTTCCAGCCAGAGCCAAATCACCTACTAAGTCTAGAAGTTTATGGCGTGCAGGCTCATTTTTATATCTCAGTTCCACATTGTTGAGGATACCTTCTTTTTTTACTTCTACTTTGGGTTGGTTAAAAAGTTTCGATAAATAGCTAAGTTCTTCATCTTTCACTACTCTATCTACAATCACGATGGCATTATTAAGGTCTCCTCCTTTGATGAGGTTTTGCTTATAAAGCATCTCCAGCTCGTGCAAAAAACAGAATGTACGACAAGAAGCTATCTCAGTAGCAAACTTACTGATGTCGTCCAAAGTAGCATGTTGGCTACCTAACACAGGAGAATTATAATCTACCATGACCGTCAAGCGATAATCATCTAGTGGTAGGGCGGCTATTTCTATATCTTTAGATTTATCACGGTACCAGATACTTTCTTCTACTTCATAAAAATTACGAAGTGCCTCTTGCTCCTCACATCCAGCCTCTTCTAAGATTTTGATAAATTCTATGGAACTTCCATCCATGATAGGAGGCTCAGGGCCATCTAACTGAATTAAGACATTGTCTATCTCCAAACCGACTAAGGCAGCGAGGGTATGCTCTACAGTATTGATTCTTGCTCCACCTTGCTCTATGCTTGTACCTCTTGATAAATCAACTACATTATCCACATCAGCATCTACGACGGGGCTTCCCTCCATATCTACTCTCTGAAATTTAATCCCGTGATTGGCTCTAGCAGGCACGAAAGTCATCTTTACGGGTACGCCTGTGTGCAAGCCTACCCCTGATAGATATACCGTTTTTTTAATGGTTTGCTGTTTTGTTCTCATATTTATCCTTTACTAGGGGGCAAATTTAATATTTTTTCTTCAAGTTGCTCTATTCGTTTCTGTAATTCAGGTAGTTTTCGAAAAATTACCGATGACTTCATAAAATTTTTAAATTCCATGGCAGGTGCTCCTATGACAGTAGTTTTCTCTTGTTTTATACTTCCATTCACTCCTGCTTTTGCTCCAATCTGTGTGTAATCAGCAATCTGAATAGAGTTTACAATTCCTACTTGTCCTCCTATGCTGCACATTCTACCGATTTTGGTAGAGCCAGCGATTCCTGCCTGTGCTGCCATGACAGTGTGTTCGCCTATGATTACGTTATGTCCTATCTGTATAAGATTATCTAACTTCACACCTTCTTGGATGAGCGTAGAGCCTATAGTAGCCCTATCCACTGTAGTATTAGCTCCGATATTGACATTGTCTTTTAAGATTACATTGCCAAGCTGTGGAATACTCTTGTAAGTGCCATCTGCCTGTGGTGCAAACCCAAAGCCTTCACTTCCTATAATCGCTCCTGCATGGATGTTACAATTGCATCCTATCTGTGTGTTATCATAAATCTTGGCTCCTGGATGAATTACTGTCCCATTACCTATTTTCACGTTATTACCTACAAAGCAATGTGGATATATTTTTACATCATCTCCTATTTCACAGTCATTGCCCACATAGGCAAAAGCACCTAAATAGAAGCGTTCTCCTGTTTTGAGGTTTTTCCCTGCAAAGCTGGGTTGCTCAATGCCTATTCTTTGATGTGCATTGTACTGCTGTGCTAGTTTATTATATTCCTCGAGTAGTTTGGTGAAAGCAATATAAGGGTCTTTGACTAAAATGAGGGTAGTGTCTATAGATTGTTTGGGTTGAAAATCATCTTTCACAATGACCGCAGTAGCATTGGTGGTGTAGATAAAATTTTCATATTTAGGATTTGCCAAAAAACAGATACTACCACTTTTAGCCTCCTCATCTATTTTTGCCAATTGATTTACCTTGGCTTCTGCATTTCCTATGATATCTCCTAGTAGTAAGGAAGCGATTTGTTTGACCGTGAAATCCATTGATTATTCTGGATATGATGTTAAATTAAATTTAATAGTGCTAAATTTACTGTAAAATTAATGATGCTTTCAGAATAAAAGGTACTCTAACTCAAAAAACTCTCTTGAATCTTGATTTTATTCAATAGCTTGCCCAACATAAGTAATATTTCTTAACTATTTTTCGCAAAGCTTTGATATTTGGAAGGTCAGAAGCTTGAGCTATGTCTTTTACTTCTCCCTTTTTAGTCAAGATATTAATTTTGTCACCTTTGGCTAAGTAAGCTTCATTACTAGTAGTTCCGTTCATCAAAAAATAACGTGAGTGCTTGGGTTTGATTCCGTAGTGAGCGATTATTTTTTCTTTTTTATCTATGATTTCTTGTTTATCTATAGGCTCAGCACTAAGATATAGCTTAAAGAGTCTTCTCTCTAGAATCATTTTACTTAAAGTAGAAAGAATAAAATCTGGGTGCTTTTGCCATGACTTGATACAAGCCCAGATATCATAATCATCTAGAGAAAGGTAGGCATACAGATACTCTGAATTTTTCTTAAAATCATCAAGAGAAGGGGAAGAGTCTATTAGTTTTTCTAAACCTTCACTAAGAAAAAGTTTTTTACCTTTTAATCGTAAATTTTTAGCTCTTCTCAAAAGCTGTATCAACATTTGCTCTGCAGCTATATTGGTTTTGTGTAGATATACCTGCCAATACATCAGGCGGCGAGCTGTCAAAAAATTCTCGATACTATAAATCCCTTTTTCTTCTACCAAAAGTTCTTCGTTTTTGAGCGTAAGCATCTTGATGATTCGATCTGCTCCAATTTTCCCCTCGACTACTCCCGTAAAAAAACTATCTCTTAATAAATAATCCATTCTATCCATATCTAACTGACTAGACACTAACTGGTGCAAAAATCTACGAGGATATTTATCCGTAAAAATATCCACAGCCATCTGCAATCTTCCTCCAAATAACTGATTGAGCTCTTGCATAATAAGCTGAGATAAATCCTCATGATGAATGTCTTTGAGCAATATAAACTCTAGTGTGTGTGAAAATGGGCCATGCCCTATGTCATGAAGCAAAATAGCAATCTGTGCTGCCTCGAGTTCTTGGTCTGAAATCTCAAAGCCTTTTTGGCGAAGTGTATCTAAGGCAAGGCTCATGAGGTGCATCGCCCCTAGCGCATGATGAAAGCGAGTATGCAGTGCCCCGGGATAAATAAAATCAGAAAGTCCAAGCTGTCTGATACGTCTGAGTCGCTGAAAAAATGGATGCTGAATCAAATCAAAGATTAATTCGCTTGGAATAGAGATAAACCCATGTACAGGGTCATTGATAATTTTCTTTTTATTCAAGGTAAGAGTAAGTTTTTAAAGTTTGTTTTTTGGTGTTCTAGGGATTAAAGCTTAGCTTTAGATAATTTTATACTGTGTTTTGAGTAATTTTAACTAAAATTAACAAATTTAGGTTATAACTATAGTCTAAAAAGCTACGTTTTTTCTAAGTCATATCATATTAAATGATTTTTCAAAAAAATTCTTAAACCCGATATTCCATGCAAAAATACTCAATTCTTTGGGCAGATGACGAAATAGAGCTGCTAAAACCACATATCTTATTTTTAGAAAAAAAAGGCTATGATATAACTCCCGTCAATAGTGGTGCAGATGCCTTAGATGAATTTCAGGCAAGACGTTATGATATTATCTTTTTGGATGAAAATATGCCAGGAATGACAGGTATAGAAACTCTTACTCAGATGAAGAGTATGAACCCTAATATACCTGTAATCATGATTACTAAAAGTGAAGAAGAGGATATAATGGAGGATGCCATAGGTGCTAAAATAGCTGATTATCTCATCAAACCTCTCAACCCTAGCCAGATTTTACTTTCTGTCAAAAAAATACTTGACAACAAACGCTTAGTCAGTGAAAAAACAAACTTAGGCTATCAGCAAGATTTTAGAAATCTTGCAATGGCTTTTGGAGAACACATGGACCACGAAGAGTGGGTAGAGATTTATAAAAAACTAGTGTATTGGGAGCTTGAGATAGAGAGTACAGACAATAAAGATATGTCAGAGGTATTGGAAATGCAAAAAAGTGAAGCTAATACTAATTTCGTGAAGTTTATTCGTGAAAACTACGAGGAATGGCTTAATAACCCTGATATAGACAGACCTTTGCTTTCACATCAATTAATGAAAAAGAAAGTTTTTCCATTGTTTAAGGAAGAAGAAAATGTCTTTTTCATCTTGATAGACAATCTACGCTATGACCAATGGAGGATTATTGAGCCTTTATTGATGGAGCATTTTACTGTGGAAGAGGATAGTGCTTATTATTCTATCTTGCCCACTACTACAGCCTATTCTCGAAATGCTATTTTTTCGGGTATGACTCCCTTAGAGATGTCAAAATATCACCCTGATATCTGGAGTCAAGAAGATGACGATGAAGGTAAAAATCTACACGAAGAGGAGTTTTTGAGAAGACAACTCAAAAAAAATAATTTAGATGTGAAATTTTCTTATAATAAAATCATTACTCAAGCACAGGGAAGAGCTGTTTTTGAGCAAGCAGATAATTTATACAATAATCAATTTAATACTCTAGTGTATAACTTTGTAGATATGCTCTCACATGCACGCACTGATATGAATATGATTCGTGAACTGATGCCTGATGAATCTGCTTTTCGCTCTCTTACTAGGTCTTGGTTTATGCACTCTCCTCTCTTTGATTTACTCAAAAAAATCTCTGAGAAGCCCGTAAAAGTAGTTTTAACAACAGACCATGGTACTATCTTCGTAAAACGCCCTTTCAAAATCATAGGTGATAGAAGTGTCAATACCAATTTACGTTATAAGCAAGGAAAAAATCTTAGCTACCAAGATGATAAGATTTTGGTGGCTTCTAAGCCTGAGCGTTTTCACTTACCTAAGGTAAATGTCTCTACTTCTTATGTCTTTGCGATAGAAGATTATTTCTTTGCATACCCCAATAACTTTAATTATTATGTTAATTATTATAAAGATACTTTTCAGCATGGGGGAGTTTCTCTTGAAGAAATGATTATTCCTTTTATAATATTAAAGTCTAAGAATAACTAAGTAAGAGATTAGTTATAAGTCATTGGTTATTAGCTTATAATAGCCTAATAATGAGTAACTTATTTTGATAGTATTCCTAATAAGATGTATTCTTTTTGATTAGAGATAATTCCTAATTTACCCAAGCCTGTTTTCAACAAGCTTGGGTTTTTGTTTTGTTTAAGCAGACTTTTCGTTGCTATTTTAATTTTACCTCTAATTTTTTAAAAAGATTGCCTAAGCCAAAGTTTTTGGTTAGCTTTAAGTGAGTATTCTATTCATTTTACTTAACCTTAAAATTTAGACATGGAAGATAACAAAGCAAAAGACACTTCAAAAGATGCTTCGGAAGAAAAACAATCTATTACAAGTGATTTCAGCATAGATGTAGTGGTTGAAATCCCTAAGGGAAGCCGCAATAAGTATGAGTATGATTATGAAAGACGTATGATTCGCTACGATAGGATGCTTTTTTCTTCGGTACACTATCCTAGTGATTATGGTTTTTTTCCTGAGACGCTTGCCCGTGATGGAGACCCCCTAGATGCCTTAGTCTTAGTTACTGAATCTACTTTCCCTGGCTGTCTGATAGAAGTCCGCCCAGTAGGTCTTTTTAATATGCGAGATGAAAAAGGGCCTGATGAGAAAATCTTATGTGTTCCCGTGAGCGACCCTATCTGGAATCATATTTATAGATTAGACCAAATTCCACCTCACCTAAAGCTAGAGATTGAACACTTTTTTAAAGTCTATAAAGAGTTAGAAAAGAAAAAAGTAGGAGTAGAGGGTTGGGATGATGAGAAAGCTGCTCTACAGGCCATTAAAGACTCCCAACAGCTTTATTTAGATAGTAAGTGGAAATCTCCTAGAAAATAATTCAAAAAAAGCCCTTCCTCAATCAAGAAGGAAGGGCCAATAAAAAATAGCAAACAAAGGTTGTTATATCTAGCGAGGTTCTTGGAGTAAATCCATAAAATCCATTGCAGTGTATTCCATATTATGAATTACTTTTTGTACTCTCGTAATCAAGTAATTATACGCAATATTGGCTAAAATCCCTACAATAAGTCCTCCTACGGTAGTAATCAAAGAGGTATAAATACCATCAGAGAGTACTTGTGGATCTACTGCTCCTTTGAGTTGGGCAATGGTCATAAAAGCCTGAATCATTCCAATCACAGTACCTAAGAAGCCAATCATCGGGGCAGCACCAGAGACTGTGGCCAGCATCGATAGGTTTTTTTCTAGTCTATAAACCTCCACTTTACCTATATACTCTATAGAAGTTTCTATATTTTTGAGAGGACTACCAATACGGCTCAATCCTTTTTCTAGCATTCTGGCTATAGGGCTATTTACTCTTGAGCAAGCCCTTTTAGCACCTTCTATATCACCACTCAAAACAAGTGTTTTTACCTTTTCCATCATACTCTCAGGGCTTTTTCCTGCTTTTTGTAGGGTAAAGATTCTCTCTAAAAAGATATAGAGTCCTACGATGAATAATAACCCGATTACTACCATCACTGAGCCTCCCTTCATAGCAAGCTCTAATACTGAGATAGTCTCAGGGTCAGCCAAAGGCAAGGATGAACTAGTCGATGTTGTGTCAATTTGTAAGAATAACATAAATTTATTGGTAAATTATAAGTTCTATGGATGATTAATATTTTAAGATAAAGTAAGGTAGTTTATTTTGCTTTGCAAATTCTCTTCCTTGCTCTAGTGCTATTTTTCTAGTTGTATAATCTCTATAAGCAGTTCTGTAAGTAGAGTGTTTACTGTCAGGAGCGATAATCTTAGCACTACTATGACCTTTTGCAAGTAAATTATTAAGGTAAGAATAAGCATTGGCTTGATTTCCAAAACTACCCAAAATCACATAATATCTTGATTGAGCATTTGGGCTATTGACCATATAGCTTGTTAGATTAGAAGGAGGGGTAGCATTATATCTAAAACTCTTCACAAAGCTATCATCCGTAGGATAGTCTATGGCAGGGTTTTCTATTTCTCCTACTGCTCCCTTATCTTCATCGTTTGTATTATCAGAAGCATCTTCTTTTTTTACTTCCTCATCTCCTGCTGTTCGGTCAGCATCTAAAATATCCTCTTCCTGTAAAGGGTTATCTTGTGCTATTTCTGAGTCAGTTACTTTTAATTTTTTATTAAACAACCACTCCATAGGGTTTTGATCTGCTATAATCAGTATAATTGCTCCTGTGATAATAGCAAGTAAGAAAATAACAAGCATAGATACCCATCTTCTTGAAGAGTTTTCTACAAATTCTTCTTCTACTATAATTTCATCTTCTTCAAAATCTTGCTTTTGATTAGGTTCATAATTGTAGTCTTGCTTTTCTATTTCTTTGTCTCTATTCTCACTTGTTTCACTATAGTCTGGCGAAGTATCTCCTAAAGACTTAGGTTGTGATTGAGTAGGTTTTAGGTTATACAATTCAGGGAGTCCAAAACTACTACCAGCATAGACAGTTTCATCATTTTGATGAAAATCAATATGGCTTTGTGGTGTATAGATAAACTTCCCAAAGATACCTGCCTGATACTCTTTGCGTACCCCTAGCTCTGCTTTGAGTGTTTGCACAAAATTATGGATATGACTCTCTGCTTCCTCAAATGAGATATTTTCTTTATTTGCGATGTAAAAAGCAAATTTTGGATCATTGCCTTTTACAGAAGCATCAAAGTAAATCTCTTTGTTAGGAGGCAATATTTTATTTACTCCGGGCTGAATCAAAGCATTTTGATAATCAGCTTCGAATCGCCCTAGATTTGGTATTACCAATTCATCAAATTCTTGAAACCATTGGTACAGGTATTGTGGTATGTTTATTTCAGAAGGCATATTTTAATCCAATTAAAAAGTTAATTCCTTGATTAGGGTAATATAAATATCTCTGATATGCTTTGGAAAACAAGTTGTTAGCTGACAAATATGCAGAAAAATTTCGGAAAATTAAATAATCTGCCTGTAAACTTAAGTCTGCAATCGTATTTAAGTTCATTTGCACATCAGTTGTGAAGTTTTTCGCCTTTATTCCGCCTAAAATAGCTAAGTCAGTTTGTAAAGTTAAGCCTTCCACAGGTTTAAAAGTCCCTATCAAATTAGCAGTAAAAGTAGGTCTATGCCAAGCTTCTTCCAAAATCTCAGTACTATAATTAAAAATATCTGTTCTTAGCTGAAGTCCGTATTTATCCGAAAATTCATATCCTAATCTTGCTCCTACATTAATCACATTGCTTGCTTTGGTTTCATAAGCTAAGCCAAACCTTGCCGAATCAGCCACTGTATTTACAAAAAAAGCTAAATTTTCAAACCTACCTAAGCTACCATAGACTTGATAGGTAAGTCTACCAATGAGTGTACCTTCTGCCCCAAGCTCGGCTTTCCAAAGTTGATTGGTGTTATAAAGCAAAACCTGCCTGCCCAAAAACGGATTCTGCTGCACAAAACCATCTAAGGTATTTCTCTGCATAGTACCCCTAAAGTCTAGGTAGGTCTGCAACTGTCCATTGACTATGTAGTCTGCTCTCAGTACAGGATAGATGTGATAGTTATTACTTGCATTGAGAGTATCATTTTGATAAACTAAATTTGCTCCTACTGTAAGACCAAACTTATCTCCTTGATAAGAGTAACTAGGCAACATTCTGACGTAACTACGATTGAGTTTTTCACCGTCTTCTCGTTGCATAAAATATCCTTCTAAGAATACACCTACTCTAGATTCACCCGAAATAACATAACTAGCTTGTGCATCTGCACCTATTTGAGCTTCTGTTACACCAAAAATGTCTTGTAGTGATACCAAACTTAGTCCGAAGTCATAATCTAACTCTGCTTTTGTTTCTATATTTTTATATCGAATATTGGCTGCGATTCTATTATAGCGTTGGCGAAGAGTATCTTGGTCAAATGTCTCTAACTGAGGTAAATCATAGCCAAAAAAGCGATTTACTTTTCGGCTATACTCAGCATCTACATAGACTACTGATCGGTCTAAAAAATACTTGAAATATCCTCCAAACACGTTTCGGCTTAACCCTGAGAACTTATCTGCTACTTCTCCTTTACCCGAAGCTCGGTGCTGTGCATAAAGTCCGTAACTAATGGTTTCATCTAATTGATGCTGTACTTGTGCCTCAAACAAAGAGGTCTGATAGTTCCCATAACCTGCTTTCAAAAATACTTTTAAAGGCTTACCCTCCCATAAATCACGCTCTTGCTGGCTTAAAGGTATTTTTGGAGCTTCTACCCGAATCTCAGTAGGAGTAGATTGCCCTATAAGGTCTTTTAGTTCATAAGTAAGTGCTTGACCTTGGTTTATCGGTTTTAGGGCAGGAATTTGATCAAAACCTTTACTAAGAGGCTTAAGCTTAATTTCTTTATTTTTGATGACTTCGATGCGAGTATCTTGTACTGAGCCTTGTGCTAATACGCAATTAGGAAGTAGTAAGGTAATACTCATTAAAATCAACGAAGGATAAAAAACTAACTTTATATTGTATTTCATTTTATTTCAATGTTTTAAAATCTTCAATTTTCTCTACTCTCTTTTAAATCACAAAGGATTAATTATTGGATGCCTTGTAATTTCTGTCTAGCCTGCTCCACTATCTCAGTATCTGGAGATTTATCTATAAGTGATTGTAAAGTAGCTTTTGCCTGAAAATTCTCTTTTAATGCAATATAGTTATCTGCAATTAATAAGAATCCCTGCCCACGCCATTTTTCATAAGAACTATATTTTCTATCTAGCTCAAAGAGTGTTTCTAAAGATTCACGATTTTTTTGTTGTTTGTATAAAATATCAGCAATGAGGTATTGAGCTTCTGCTCCATTTTCATCATTTCCATTACGTGTTACATTCTGAAAGATATTAATTGCCTGAGTATAATTTTGTTGTTTATAAGCTACTTTCCCTTGATAAAGCAAGGCTCTATTTTTACTTCCTGCAATGTCAGGCTGATTTAGTACTTGACCAGCAAAATAATTGAGAGAATCATATCTTTGTAATTCATAATAACCTTCTACCAATCCTATCCAAGCATCTATTTGTTCTCTTTTACTTTCGGTTACTGAAGATAAAATTCTATAATAAGCCACCGAATTACGGTATTCTTTATTCTGAGCATAGATACCTGCCACACGCCTAGCCGAACGTGAAATAAATACACCACTTTTTTCTTGCACTACTTGCCTATGATACACCACAGAGTTATTCAAATCACCTTGACGGTAATAAGATTCGCCTAAATAAAATAGAGCCTCTCCCTTAAATGGACTCTGCGGATATGTATTGATATACTGTCGAAAAGCATTGACTGCTTGAGCATATTGCTGATTAAAATAGGTTGTTTTCGCATTTTCAAAATAGAGTTTTTCAGTAGTCTGGCTATTCGGATTCGCATCTCTGTATTTAGCCAAATAAGGTGCTAGTTCTGCATCTCGTTCCTGTGTTCCTAATAATTCTTGTAAACTAAAGAGTGCATCTGAGGCATTGGCGTGGCGAGTATAATCATTGACGATTTTTTTATAATCTTCTATGGCTGCATTTTGATTTCCTATATTGACATAGGCCAATGCTCTAAGCTGTAAAGCATCGGGAATCGTCGAACTCCCAGGATTTTCATTGATTAAGCGACTAAGACCTGTGATGGCTACTGCAAAACTTCCACTACTGATATCTACTACTGCCTTCTGATAAAAAGCTCTATCACGATAAAGTGAATTAGGAAACTGATTAATCAAAGCCTCAAAACTTGCCTGTGCAAGCGATGTGTTATTTTGCAAATTAGCAATCACACCTTTCTGAAAATAGGCATAGTCTTTATCTGTATAGTTAAGCGTGATTACTTGATCATAGTATCTGATTGCATTCGTGTAGTCTTTGGTGGCATAATAGCAATCTGCAAGTCTAGCATAAGAATCTTCTAAGTATTTACGATCATCCTCCGTAGAACGTCTAGTAATATAATACTGAAAGTGAGGAATAGCCCTCGCATATTCTTCTGAATTATAATAGGCATAGCCTAATCCATAATGAGATTTAGAAGTATAAGAAAAGTTAGGTTGATCAAGGCTTAATATATTTTGATAATAAGGAATAGCATTCTTGGGTTGATCACTTAAAAGGTAAGATTCTGCCAGCCAATAATCTGTTTGTTGAGTAAGGCTGGTTATTTGTCTTATTTGTAAAGATTTTTGAAATAAAGGGATAGCTGAGCCAAAGTTACTTTTATTAAAATACTCACTTCCTTTTGCAAAGGTAATTTGTTGGTAAGCTGCATTCACTTTAGGTGAGCGTGGATTGATAGACTCTAGATAAGTCATTGCCTCATCTAGTTTGTTAGAGTATAAATATGCTTGTCCAAGTAGGTCTAAGGCCTCATTTCTCTCTGGATATTGAGGGTAATCTGCTACTAATTTCTTAAGATTCACTATAGACTCATCGTATCTTTCTAAATCAAAATTCAGTCTCCCCAAAAGCCATAAAGACTCTTGTTCTATTTTTGCATCAAATTTTCTATTTTTAGCTTGCTCCAAGGCGGTAACTGCAAACCGTTTGTTATTTTCTTGAATGTATGCAAGACCTAAATAATAAGCTGCTGATTGCCCCATAGCACTATTGATGTTTGCCATATTCTGAAGACTTTCTATAGCCCCCTTATAGTCTTTAGTCTGATATTGGCAAAAACCTACTCTATAAAAAACTTCATCTGCTGGTTTCTTACTAGTGAGTCCCAGATATTGTTTGTAATTTATCAAAGCCCTAGACAACTCTTGACGATAAAAATAAGCATCTGCAGTCAATAAATACAACTCGTCCACTTGTACAACCTCTTGATTACGTTGTAGAATAGGTGCTGTGTATTCTATCAGTTCACTATACTTTTTTTCTTTATAATAAATATCAGCTATCAGAATAGGGGTTTTCTTGGCATATTCTTCAGCTTCAGAAGCTTTTTTCAAATCACCCAATGCTACATTATATCTAGCCTCCTGATAGGCTATAAAGCCTGCATAATAACTCGATGAATAAGCATATTCCCCTGAACCACTTTTGAGTTTATTAAAATACATCTCTGCTTGATTATAACGTCTTCGTTCAAAATAAGCAACTCCTAGTCTATAATTACGATCATCTTGGCGAGCAGGAGTAAGTCTTCTTTCAGATACTTTTTCGTAAAATTCAATAGCTTTGATGTAGTCACCTTCCTCAAAATAAGCTTCACCCCATTGATAATAAGCATCCAAAGCCTTAGGATGGTATGGATATTTAGCCAGAAAGTTTTCTAGTCTTGTATCTGCATCAGGTTCAGCAAGTCTTAATGCACAAAAAGCCATATAATACTCTGCTTCTATCCGTTGTTCGTCATCAGTACCTATCTTTAAGAAGGAAGCAAAGCTTTGTTGAGCAGCAGAATACATCTTCTTATCTAAAAGTTCTAATCCATCCCTAAATATTTTATGCTCTTCCTGATAAGTATAAGTAGCTTGTCCAAGGATAGGCAAATAAGAAATACTTAAATAAAAGAATAGTGAAAGCCAGAATAATTTACTTCGCATACGATAATTTATCTTTTTATGAATCAGAATAACATCAATAATTGGAAATACAAAAAACTTAATCTATACTTTGTTTTTTATAGTAACACTATATTTGGATATTTAACTTTTACAAAACACTTTTTTAAGCGTCTCTAATCTAACAAAATTACAATTAAATACTAGAGAAAGCTTATGTCTTAACTCTTATTTCACTTAAAATGAGTGATTTATATTTACAAAGTTGCATAGATTCTTAGTTTTTTGGTTCTAAAATGTATCAAATGCTATTTTATTTTTGTGAATAAAGGTTTTTTATTTGTGAATCTGGTATATTAATTTCTTAGGAAACTGGCTATTCAAATTAGAAAAATAAGTTTGTTGAATATATGGAATTGATTTATACTTTCTCAGTATAGATAATCATTGTGATTTTAGTAGCCTAAAATGCAAAACAGAAATTATTCTTCAGAATGTGTTGTATAATTTTTCTTTTATACTACTTATTTTATTAGGTAGGATAAGATAATAGAGATAACTGAGCTAGCTTTTTTGGTAGGGATGATGAAAGGGTTCATTTTGAATAAAGCTAGTTGAGTTATGGGCATAAAAAAAGCCAAGAATTTTTGACGTTCTTGGCTTGTAATACTTACCTGGCATTGACCTACTCTTCCACCTATGACAGCAGTACCATCGGCGCAAAGGGGCTTAACGTCCCTGTTCGGAAT
>JBBRUH010000049.1:0-17459 GCA_038248005.1 Cytophagales bacterium
AAAATGTTCGCATACGATATGGAGGGTTTAGGTAAACAAATAATTAGTAATCAAACTTGAGTATTTAAAACGGATTCAATAGGAATTTGGATGTATAAAATAGACATATTTTGAAATATTAATACGATGTAAAAAAGCAAGGGCTTGAGGATTGAAGGATAGATTTAGTAAAGGAGTTAATAACCTAATAACCAATCTCTCAATAATCTAACTCTCTCTATTCACTACTTCTCTCTCTTCACCACTCAACTCTAAATCTTGAATCACACCTGATGCCGTAGGGCGAAGAAAGGCAAATATGAAGATAAGAACAATTGCTACTCCCATAAAAAGTAAATCTTTTGTCAGATAAAAAGCCACTATAGCCAATAAAGCAGGGCCTTCGAGCAGTGCAGCTCTCACTAAGAAAGCACTTCTATACATAGCTAATTTGGCAAATACATCTCCTGCTCCTCTTGCTTTACTCACTAACATTTTAAACACAAAAAATCCACCAAGTAAGCCTCCAAGAGCAATCACAAGAACAACTAACTTAAAGGTAGAAGCGAGTTCTGTATTTTGCTCATCTACTGTGATTTCATTTCTCAGAAAGAATAAAGCCAAGGCTAGCATCACTTGCCCCATGAGCATCGCTATATGGATAGTTTGCAGGGTTTGAAGATGTTTTTGTTGATTATTCATTGTTCTATTTTTTGGTTTTCTTAAAAAGTAGCAAGGACTCATCAAAAGTAAAAATAAGAATTTTATTTTGAATAAAAATGGATTTATTTATCTTAAATCTCCTTCTTCCCGTTTTAAAATTAAAAACTAACTCTATTATATATTATGAAAAAACTAGGTGTATTTATCCTCTTCTTATTATTCTCAGATTTACTTTTAGGGCAATCTCTCTATTATCAAGGTAGAAACATTGGTGAAATCCGCAGCAGTGGTGATGTTTATGTCTCAGGTAGAAGGATGGGCGAATTTCGCAGCAATGGAGATGTCTATAAAAATGGCAGCCGAATAGGTGAAGTTCGTAGCAACGGCGATGTCTATCGCAATGGCAGCCGAATAGGGGAAGCCCGAAATGTGCGAAGCAGCCAAGCAGCAGGATTTTTCTTTTTCTTTTTTGAGGGAGATTTTTAGTGCTTTTTTAGATAGATAATAAAAACTCCGTGGTTTGTATCAACTCCGTGGTTCGTGTCTTCACAAACAACTTACAACTCCGTGGTTCGTGAAGACACAAACCGAGCATAAGGTATGATAAACTTTCCAAGTTTTAAAAACTTGGAAAGTTTAGATTTGATATTGCAAACTCCGTAATTCGTGTCTTCACAAATAACTCCGTGGTTCGTGTCTTCACGAACCACTTACTATTTCGGTTCGTGAAGACACAAACCGAGCGTAAGGTATGGTAAACTTTCCAAGTTTTAAAAACTTGGAAAGTTTAGATTTGACATTGCAAACTCCGTGGTTCGTGTCTTCACAAACCACTTACTATTTCGGTTCGTGAAGACACGAACCGAGGATAAGATATTGCAAACCATCGCTTTTTTACGATTTATCTCTCCTAAATCATTCCCAATCGCCATAAACCACAAGCAAATAAGATAACTAGAGAAAAAGGAATCAGTACTTTCCAACAGAGATACATGAGCTGATCTACACGCAAGCGAGGATATGTCCAGCGTGCTACCATCTGAAAAAACACCAGCACAAAAGTTTTAATAAATACCCAAAAAATAGCCGTAATAGTGCCGTAAATAGTGCCAGGGGTTCCACTTGTCCAATCGGCAAGAGCTACAAAACCTATATTAGGGAAAGGTGTATTCCAACCTCCCAAAAATAAAATCACTCCCAGAAAACTTACCAAGAGCATCATCCCATATTCGGCAAGCATTACAAAAGCCCAACGCAAACCTGAATACTCTGTATGATAGCCACCGATGAGTTCTGACTCAGCTTCTGGAATATCAAAAGGTGCTCGATTACACTCAGCCAAAGAGGCAATAAAATAAATCACAAAACCAACCAAAAGCAAAGGCATTCTGAAAATATTCCAAGTCAAAATCCCACCTACTTGGGTGATATCTATGCCTGTGGCTTTGAGTCCGAAAAGGTAATTTTGGGTAGTAGCGTGTTCTGGATGACTTTGTAGCCATATCCCTTGCTGATAGCAGATATTCTGTAAATCAAGGCTTTGACAAATCATCACTACTGCCAAAATCACCAAGCCAATCGGAATTTCATAAGAAATAATCTGAGCTACTCCACGCATCGCTCCTAGAAGAGGATATTTACTATTGGAAGCCCAGCCTGCCATCAAAATCCCAATAATATCCAAAGAAACAATCGCTAAGATGTAAAACACACCCACATTGACAGCAGAACCTATCACTGTAGGCGTAATTGGGATGGTGGCGAAGCCTGCAAATACAGCCACAAAAATAATCAAAGGTGCTAGTTTGAAAAGACGTTTGTCAGCTACTTGAGGCACAATGTCTTCTTTCATAAGCAACTTCAAGATGTCAGCAAAGGTCTGCAAAATCCCTCCATAGCCCACTTCCATGGGACCCATACGGTCTTGGATGTATGCAGATACTTTTCGCTCAAAATACACTCCCACCAAAGCGAAAAGAGCTATAAATGGAAGGAAAAATAAAAATGCTATCAAAATATTATTGGTTAAGTTGTGATTGGGTTAATGGTGATTGGTCATTTGGTCATTTTCTATTTGACCTTTCCTTCAATCCATCACTATTTATAAGATTCAAAAATACACAGAACTTCATAACTTACCTTCTTATTATAAAGAAATATCTTCCACATTGCATATATAAAAAGCCGCTGTCTAAGTGATTACGTTCCTTAGTGAGAGATGAGTTATGAATTGGTAATAATTTGATAATGAGTATTTTACCTAAACTAACTTCTCACTTTATTTAATTATTATTCCTTACTTATTGCAAAAAAACTTCTTTTTGTGTTGAAAAACTCCACGATACTGATTACAAACAATATTGGTTAAAGAGTCAAAAAGCCAGAGACAATAAATCATCTGTGGCTTCTCACAATTATAATATCCTGAAATCCTTTACTCTTTATACCACTCTCTCAAACGGACTTCAATCTTTTTATTTCCTTTTTCTACCTCACTCTTGAAGGCTTCTACATCACTAAGTCCACCACTTCCTCTAAAATGAAAAGGATAGACTATCTTAGGCTGAAACTCAAGCACTGCTGAGGCTGCTTGGCTTACTTCCATGGTATAAGGCAGGTTCATACAGACGAAGGCAATGTCTATTTTTTTGAGTACTCTCATCTCTGCGATGTCCTCTGTATCTCCTGAAATGTAAAGTCTTTTACCTCCTATAGTTAGCACATAGCCATTTCCACGCCCTTTGGGGTGTCTTGAGTCATTGGTTTCGGGTAGATTATACATGGGGATAGCCTCTACTTGTATATCCATCCATTTTGTTTTTGCATCATTTTTCAATGCCATTACACTTTGGAAGCTAACTTCTTTCAGCACTTCTACTACTGCTGAAGGAGCAATGAGGGTGGCATGTGATTTGTCTAGAGAATCAAGTGTAGCTGTATTCATGTGGTCTCCATGAATATCCGTAATCAGAATCAAATCAGGTTTTGCGAAAGTTGCATATTTTTCAGCACCGCCATAAGGGTCAATATAAATCGTCTTGCCTTGCCACTCAATCACCATAGAAGCATGTAAGACAGGATGAATGGTGATATCTCCTTTTTTAGTTGTGATTTTATCAGACTGTGCTTGCAAAAAAGCTACAGAACAGACTAATAATAGTGTAAATAAATATTTCATATTTGTATTTTTAGAAACAGAACTCTATTTTGAATAGACTGTTTAGTGTGTTTTAGTAAATAACATTTTGTTATAAAAATGTAAATAGAGAACAAAATTAATCGTTGAAAGCATTCACTTATCCCACACATCAAACCTCCAAATCAACTTCAAAATAATTTTTCTTGAAGTTTCTGAGCCAAAACTGATGCAAGTTATCAAAGCATATTTTCTGAACGGCAAGTTCTATATTTTTAGCACTGGTCAACCCTAGTTTTTGTCTTTCGGCATTTGTCCAGCTATAGGTGATTTCATGAACCAAATCCTTTTTAAATTTATCGAATTCTATGGCTGTCGGATAGCTATTGACAGGGTCTATTCCTCCATCAAAATCAGACCCAATACAAATCACATCCCAGATGCTAAACTGCTGTAAATCAAACTTGTGCATTTGCTCAGAGGCAGCAGCCATTGCCATAGCTTTCACCTGTTGGGCAAGAATCTTTTCCCACTGAATATCTTTTTCAAATTTCTTTCTTCCCAATCCAAAGTCATCTCTGATGGCATTGTAAGGCACACCTACAATTCGCTGCTCAAAGTTAAGCCCAATTAAGCCTCCCGAATGACAAATAACACTCACATCTTCATCACAGAGATTAATATTCCAATCTAAGTAAGTAGGCTTGCCCTCTTCTAAGGTATTACTATTGTCTTCATTGTCATAGTTGGCTATCATTTCCTCCAAGGTATATCTGCCTGCATACGCCGAATGACTTGCCAAGATAGGGATTCTGTTTTCGAGCGTTTTTTCTTTGTTAAATTTTAGTACAATGCGTGTATAAAAATCTTTTCTAGCAGCTGCACTCATGTGCTTAGTATCTATCAAAATCCTTCTTCCTGAGGTTTTGACAGTAGCTAATTCACCATTTTCTTGTTCATCTAAATGTAGCAATTCTAGCAAAACCCTATAACCCAATTCTGCAATTCCTTTTTTCAGTGTGGCTTGCTTCGTGATAAAATTCATGTTACCAGATTGGCTAGGTTTGATTTCTAAGCCTTTGAGCAAGTGTCTGATGACTTTGATAAATACATTTTTGCGTTGCTCAGGCAACACATCATTCATCTCAGGGATACTTTTGGCATGGCTAATCATCAGGTTATCAAAGTGATGGGCTGGAGTAATGTAAAAAACGGGTGGGTCTAAAGTTTTGAGATAGGCTATTCTACTAAACAATTCTGTTTCGCTTACTTTGGCATTGGGCAGACGTGAATCTTTGTTAAGGCTTAAAAAATGAGAGCCTTCCACATTCAAAACTACGATAATTTCTTCCGAATCACCTTCTAAAACTTCTTTTGCTCCTTCAAAATCTTTAAAATGATAATTCTGATTGCCTTGATAAGAAGCATCTTCGTGGCGAATCTTATGTGCAGCACTTTCAGGCTTATCTGCCACAACCCAATAAGTACCTTTTGAGCCTTTATGATTTTCGTATTCGTCTTTGCTATCTTCTTCCTCATCATCATAGTCAGGCTCATCATCTGGGTCAGTGCCTCTTATTGGCTGCGAAATACTCGGAATCCCACTTCTGCGACACAGAAAAACATGCTCTTTTAAGAACTCTTCCCAATAGTTGTAGCGTGGATGTTCTAGGTAATTTAGCCTACTGATATTGATACCTATCACGATAGATGCCACCAAACTGGCTCTAAATCTATTTTCTTTGTCATAATAAGTATAGCCTTGCTCAAAGGGATAGATAGTCGCAAAAACTAGCTTTACATTGCCTTGTGTGAGTTTATCAAAATCAGACTGCGAGTATCGCTTGGCACGCAATCCTTTTTTCTGGGTTCTTTTTTTGGAGGGAGCTATAGTCCAAGGATGGGCTTCTTCTGTAAAAAAAATATTTCTATTTTTTCTGCTAAAATGATGGAAAACTCGAATGGTGGTATGGCAGTGTAAATCTGCAAATCTTTTTGTATGTGGCATAATCATCTATTTTGACTCATAAATACTTTGTGAAATTAGGCTTTTACAAAAATATTAAAATAATGGTATTTTGAAATGTATTTTTAGATTGAATCCAAGAAGAGTAAATTTTAATATCAAAGAACAAAACCTTTCACTACTCAAAAATGTCATCTACACGACTTTTTAGGTAAAAAGTAGATTTAAGATTAATGATTTATCCAGAATCTGAGTTAATTGTGATAGTATTACTAGCTTGTTAATTAATTAGGTTATTTTACATCATAATTTTTCTTAAATAAGTGTTGAATACAAATTAGATAGAATGATGATTAGAAATAAAGTTCTAATGATTTATAGTGAGTTTTCACCAACAATTAACACGTTGTTACTAACTGATACACAGGTAAAAAATAAAAATATCAAACATACTATGAGATATTTATTCTTAGTTCTGATTATATTTTCCATTTCAAGCAATGGGTTTACGCAATCAGCTTGGACTCAGCCTAAGGGAGATACTTATCTTCAGTTGTCTTTTTCTATGATTGCTGATTACAATGTTTTGTTTAGGGATAGCGAAAACTCTGGAATTAACTTGCCCAGAAGTGTTACTGACAATACTTTGCAAGCATACAGCGAATACGGACTCTCTGATAGGCTTACCCTTGTGGCGGTTCTCCCACTCAAATTACTTTCTACAGGAGAGGCTGTAGTAGCTACACCTGCCAACGCTTCTGGCAACCTGACAGCACTGGGCAATTCTACTATTGGAGCAAGGTATTTACTCTACAACAAAGCACTTAATATCAGTACACAACTCAATATAGACCTCCGCACTTCTTCTGCTAACGCTGCCACAGGTTTGGTAAGTGGCTTTCAGGCGTGGTCTGTGAGTCCTTCACTAAACATAGGCAAAGGCTGGAAAAATTATTTTGTGCAGACAAGTGCGAGTCTAATGCTGCAAAGCCACCAGCATAGTCATTACTACCGCGTTTATGCTGAAACAGGCTATAAATTTTTTGACCGTATCTGGCTGATGGCTTTTATAGATTTATTTCAATCTTTTGAGAATGGCAATGTTAGCCCACAAAACAACCAAACATTAACAGGACTGTATCTTAATAATCAGCAATTTTTTGCTAATGGAGTGAAAATAGTAGGTGAAATCACTTCACAATTTGGGCTTAATCTAGCTTCAGCAGGGGCATTCTCAGGAGATTTTGTAGCAAAAAAACGTGCAATTTCTATTGGGGCATACTATAAATTTAAAAAATAATGATGTACCAGTATCTTATCAAATATCTAATCTTTGTTCGCTTGATTATTGGGGGGAGTGTAGGTTTTAACTGTATTTGTGCATTGCTAGTTGGCTTTCAAGTAAATGCCCAAACTATCCAAAGTATTCGTTATGAAGGACTTGAAAAAACTCGTTCCTCTTTTGTAGATAAAATCATTCTAACACAGGAAGGGCAGACTTTGGATAGTTTACGCATAGCCCGTGATGTTCAGAATTTGATTCGTTTACCTTCTTTTGCCAATGTACGCTATCAAGTTTTGACTGATAGTCTGGGAGACTCTCATCTTTTACTTCAATTTGAAGAAAATAAAACTATCATTCCCTATTTAGCTCTTTGGACTTCGGTGAGGCAAGTGGCTTTTAGGGCAGGCATATCAGAATTTAATCTTTTGGGTCAAAACATGTCTTTGAGTGTTTTTTATCAATTTAATGGCTTTCACTCTTGGGGGATACACTATGAAGCCCCTTTTTTATTTTCTAAAAAATGGGGGATTGATGTAAACAGCTATCAATTCACTAGTGAAGAGCCTCTTTTCTTTAAGAATAAATCAGCTAATTACAGATATAGTAATCTGGGTATAGAGGCAAATATTTTATATCAACCCCACTTTAATCACAGATTTAAGCTAGGGCTAAACCCTTTTTTAGAACGGTATCTTTACCTTTCAGGGGCAATTTCCGAAAATGTGCCTCAATTCGTAGAAAAACAAAAGCTACTATTAAAACTCACCTATGAATACAACAACTTACACTACCATTATTATTTGCTTAAAGGCATTAAAATCAACGCTTATTATCAGCAAATTTTAATTCCTGATAAATTTCAGATTTTTTGGACTGACGTTCATTTTTATCAAAGAAATAAAGAGAAGGGTAACTTTGCTTCACGCCTTCGCTTTGGTTTATCTACCAATAGCGATTCACCTTTTGCCCCTTTTTCACTAGATAATAACCTTAATATCAGGGGGATAGGAAATATTATAGATAGAGGTACAGGGGTAGTAGTCATCAATGCAGAGTATCGTCATACTTTTTATGAAAAAAAATGGTTTGCCTTGCAGGGTAATTTTTTTATTGATGCTGGTAGCTGGCGTAATCCAGGAGGTAAGCTTTCAGACCTCAGTCAGTTTGAAAATACAGAGATTTATAGTGGGATAGGACTTCGCCTGATTCATAAGTTTTTTCATGGTATGGCACTTCGTGTAGATTATGGGTTTGATTTAAAAGACCCACTTCATAGGCAAGGTCTTACTTTTGGGATAGGACAATATTTTTAAATAAAAACTCAAAAAATACTTTTAAGTACTTGCAGGATAGTCTAATGATAAATAATTAAACAAAACAAAATCTTATGAAAAAGGTAATTACATTTATTTTAATTGCATTTATATACTCAGCGGCAGTGCTTGCCCAAGAACCTTCTGAAGATGAGTTCTCAAACATTCAAAAATACACACCTTCTAAACTTTTAGAAAAAGGCAAATGGGACATAAAGTGGTTTAATAACCTTTATACACAAACTCGCTCTACAGATGAAAACAGCAAAGTATTTGATGTGCCTCGTTCTAGCTTTTTTAATACTTCATTAGAAATCTTTGCAGGCACATCTAAAAGTAAAGTATTCAATCTAGGACTCATCTTAGAGCTACGCTCCAATACTTTTGATAATCCTTCGGCATTTTCCGTATTTAGCTTTCAAAACCAAATGCAAACCGCTAGATCAGGACTAGGACATATAGCTCCTTCTATCAAACTAGCTCCTTTTAAGGCTTTGCCCAATCTCTCTATGCAGTCTTCTTTTTTTATTCCTTTGTTTGATAGGGAAAGCAATGAAAATGGATTCTTAGCACAAAAAAGTTTTATCTGGCAAAATCGCTTTTTTTATGACTATACTTTCCCTAACCAAAAATTTCAATTATTTTCTGAATTAAGCACTCGCCTTTTTCTGGGTGAAAAATCTACCCTGAGTGACGGTAGTTTTAATGAGCGTGGTGGCTTTGCCAATAATAGTATTGAACTTGCACCAGGTATTTTCTTTAGTTACTTTCCTACCAGTAAACTTACTGCCCTAATATTTGCTCAACACGCACATTTATTAGATTTGGGCAATGATTTCTCACAAAACTTTACTGCACTCGGTCTTGGTACAAAGTATCAAGTTTCACAAGCCATCAATCTGGAGTTTCTTTATAGTAATTTTGTCAGAGGAACGGCAAGTGGAATCGGGCAGAGCTTTAATTTTGGATTGAGAGCAATTTTCTAAGTATCTCTTTTATTGATATAGTCAAGATATGTATTTCTAAATTGAATCTAAGACAAGAAGAGTAAATTTTAATATCAAAGAATTAGTACTATTTTAGCGGAGAAAAGGTCAAATAACAGTATCAAATAGCAGGTAACAGTGTTAAATAGCAGATAACCCAATAATCAATAAGTCCGTAACTCAATTATAACTAATTTAAGACTTTGAAAACAGACTCTACTTTCCAAAAAAATCAGCCACGCATCCTCAATGCTTGGGCTTCTTATGACTGGGCTAACTCGGTCTATAATCTTACCATTACGGCAGCTATCTTTCCTATCTATTATGCAGCAAGCACCGAAGCTGCCTTTGGAGGAGATAAGGTAATATTTTTTGGAATGGAAATAACTTCTACAGTCTTGTATGCTTATGCCATTGCAATGTCATTTTTATTGGCAGCGATTCTTTCCCCTTTGCTATCTGGTGTGGCAGATTATGGAGGTAAGAAAAAAACACTGATGAAGTTTTTTACCTATACAGGTTCGGCAGCTTGTTTTACGCTTTTCTTTTTTGATGGCAGCAATGTAGAGTTAGGCATAATCGCAGCAGTGATAGCAAGTATGGGTTATTCGGGGGCAGTAGTTTTTTATATTTCTTTTTTGCCTGAGATAGCTACAGATGACCGCCTAGATGACGTGAGTGCAAGGGGTTTTTCGATGGGCTTTTTGGGAAGTGTAATTCAGCTATTGATTAGCTTAATCATTGTTTTTAACCATGGTGCTTTAGGAATTTCAGAAGGCTTTGCAACTAGATTATCATTCTTGTTTGTAGCTGTTTGGTGGGTAGGTTTTGCACAGATTGCTTTTTATTATTTACCCAATCCTAGCACGGAGCGTCCAAAAGGAGTAAATCTCTTTAAAAAAGGCTTTGAAGAACTACTCAAAGTATGGCAAAACCTCAAAACGATGCCTAATACCTTGCGTTTTCTAGCTGCTTTTTTCTTCTACAGTATGGGTGCTCAAAGTATTATGCTCTTGGCTACTATTTTCGGAAGCAAAGAACTTCAGCTAGAAACGAGTAAACTAGTGGGTACTATTTTTATATTACAATTGGTAGGGATTGCAGGAGCTTATTTATTTGCTTTTATTTCTAAGAAAAAGGGTAATAAATTTTCTATCCTGACGATGCTTGTCATCTGGATTATTACCTGTATTTATGGTTTTTTCTTACAATCAGAGATGGAGTTTTATATCATGGCAGCGGCAGTAGGTTTGGTCATGGGAGGCTTTCACCTTTCACGCTCTACTTATGCCAAGCTTATTCCAGCCAATACACCTGATACTACTTCTTATTTTAGTTTTTATGATGTAATGGAAAAATTAGCAACCGCATTTGGTCCTTTTTCTTATGGACTCATAGAAGCCATTACAGGCAGTATGCGTATTAGTTTGATTGCCTTGGCAGTTTATTTTGTAGTAGGAATCATACTGCTTTCCACAGTTAAAATTCCAAGAGGAGAAGTGAGTGTGGGGTGAGTGGGAGTTTGAGATTAGTTTCTAAGTACAAGACATTTTTTTAGCACACAGATTTGACGGATTAAACAGATAAATCACAGATAAAAATCTGTATGAATCCGCTAGATATGTGTGATAAAGAAGCTAAATTTGTTTTTTGTTACATGCTTGGGATTACTCAATAATCTCAAAACTAAACTTGGAGAGAGGTGAGTAAAATTTTATTCATTTCTTCTTGGTATTCTTTCATCTTTGCATAAAAAGCCTCATTAGGTTCTATGCCTACTCCCTCTATAGAAAGCTCTTCCTTGATAGCCTTTACAAAATACATATCCATTTCGCCTTTGCCTTTTGCTTGCACTTTGCCCCTGTATTTGCATTCAAAGAAATCTTTGATGTAATCATAGGTATATTGCGAGATATTTACTTTTCCTATTTCTCCTTTGCTTTCCATTCTGGAAGCGGAGTTTACGGTATCACCCCAGATATCATAGGCAAATTTCTTAGTGCCGATTACTCCTGCAATGACTTCTCCTGAATTGATGCCGATTCTCAATCGCCAATACTCTTCTCCTTGATCACGTTTTTCTGCCCATTTTTTATCCATCAGTCTTTGTATTTCAAGCCCTGCCAAGACTGTGTCGATGGGATTGGTAACATTGGCTTTCGGAAGTCCACCAGCACACATATAGGAATCACCAATGGTTTTTATTTTTTCGATGTTGTACTTTCCAATAATTTGGTCAAAGTCTTCAAAAACTGTATTGAGCTCTGTTACTAATTGGTGAGCTGGCATTTTGCTTGCGATACTCGTAAAGCCTTCAAAATCAGTAAATAAGACAGAGGCTAATTTATAATGTTTTGTACTTGTTTTTCCATAGAGTTTGAGTTCGTTGGCTACTTCTTTAGGTAAGATATTGGTGAGCAATTCTTCTGCTTTTTGTTGCTCTACTTCTAGTTGTTTGTTTGCTTCTTTTAGACTTTCGGCTTGAGCTTCTATTTCCTCTCGTTTTTGGTCTATTTCTGCGGTTCTTTCTTTTATTTTTTCTTCAAGACCTTCGTTTAAATCTTCCATTTTTGAGTAGGCATCTTCTAGGTCTTCGGCTTGGGCTCTTAGTTCTTCTTGCTGTTGTGCAAGTTGCGTATTTGCCTCCATGATTTGATTACTTTTTGCTTCTGCTTCAGCTTTGGCTTCCTCAGCTATAGCTAATAGTCTTTTTACTTCATCAGTTTGCTGTGAAGTACGCAAGTAAATAGCTACCATCCTACAAGCTTCTTCCAGAAACTTTCTCTGAGTGCTATTAAATAAAGTGAAAGAACTTAGCTCCATCACACCATACAACTCCTCTTCATAAAGCAGTGGCATAGCCAGCACAAAGTTAGGTTTTTGGTTAATTAAGCCTGAATTAATGGTAATATCTTCTCTTGATATGTCTTTGATGAGTATTTCTTTCTTTTCTAAGGCTACTTGTCCTATGATTCCTTGTCCAAGCTCATATTTATTGGAGAGGGCATTTCTCTCTATAAAGGCATAAGAGCCAAAAAGATTTAGTTGAGAGTTTTTGGGATTATACATATATATCACACCTTGTGACGCTTCTACAAACCTGGCTACAAAACAAATAGATTTATCACAGATTTCAATCACTGGTAAATTACCCGAAAGTTCTTGCCCTAATTTATTAAGGTTGTCTTTAACTCTATCTTGTGCCTCGAAGGTTTCTATCATGTGATTGATAGAGGCAGCAAGGATATCGTTTTCTCCTTTAGACTCTATCTTTTTGGAGGTATCTCCTTCGGAAATCACCTTGGCAATTTGTACTAAATTGGTAAGTGTAACCACCATTCTTTTGACAGAGGCATAGATACCTGTTTCATTTTTATGATTTGTTTCAAAAGTAATATCAAGGTCTCCTCTAGATACTTTTTCGGTGATTTCGGCGATTTTGCTAGGCTCACCTCCTACTTTATTTGCTACTTCTCTTACTACCACAAAGGCTGTCAGTGTTGCCAAACCAAAAGCAATCCCAAGCATTACATAGAGTACTCTTTGAGCATCTTGAAAGATATTCTCACCACTATTTGCAGAGTTTTGTCCTCCTTTTACATTGGTGGCGATGAGGTTAGACATGCTTTCTCTATAATTCCCAAGTCTTACTACATTGTCTTCGGTTCTTCTATAGACCATTGCCTCGCTTCTTTTATTATCATCGGAGAGTTCGAGGGTAGGCTCTGCTACATTGGTAAAAAAATCGATGAGTGCCTTGCTCAGTTTTCTAAAAGCCTTTTCTGATTTTTCTCTGGCAGATACTTGCTGAACACTGTTGATTTTTTTTTGAAATTCTTCTTTATTGAGGTCTATTTCATCTCTTAGACTGTCAATTTTAATTTGCCAAGTTTTTTTATTGCTTTGTATAGAATCATTGATGTGGCTCAATTCATAGATAAGATATCTATCAAAGCTATCATTGATTCTACGAAGATAATCTATACTAGGCATCCATTTGCTACCCACTTCTTGGTTTACATCATGAATATCGCTGAGCTGCCACAAAGCAACTATGCTTATTGATAAAGTAAGCAATAGCATAATACTAAAACCAAGAAATATTTTGGTTTGGAAAGAAATTTTTTCGAGTAGTTTTTTCATAGAGATTTTTTTTGCATCAACTAAGTTATGACATATACTCAATTTTCAAATGGTGTAGCACAAACCTTATGCGAGAATCAGATATAACTAGCAATCTTTGTCCCAAAATAGTAAAATAAAAGATAAAGATTTATAAAAATAATAATAAGTGATGAGTTATAAATGATTAGTTATAAGTGATTTTAGTAAGATTTTGATAATCAGTTCTTTATAAAACCTAAATGTGCGAAATATTAAAGTGTAAACCAATTTTAACCATCTACTTACTTGAAAAAATATTAACCTATTTGGAATAAATTTCTCTTTTTCTATTCACTATCATCACGTAGTATTTGGAAGCAACGAAGGCGTACTATCTTAAAATCAAGATGATACGCCTTCATAAAGAAAAGTCATTTTAGCTTAGGAATAATAATTAAATGAAGTGAAAAGTTAATTTAGGTAAAATACTTATTATCAGTTAATTATAACCTAACAACCAAGTAACTTATAACTAATCTCTTACTTAAATACTATACATTCTTTCATAATATTCTCTTGCCATTCGGTCAGAGTTAAAGAAAGGAACTACATCTTTGAGAGAGTTTTTGACTATCTCGAGCCAAGCATCAGGTTTATCATAGTAGAGAGGTAAGATTTCTTGCTCTAATACCTTGAATAAGTTTTCCTTGTCTTGGCGATCTTGCTCTTCAATAGGCAGGTTGCTATCTACCACAGGAGTAATAAAGGCATTCTTTCCGTGCTTGGCAAACTCACATACCCAGCCATCAAATATCGAGAAATTAATAGCTCCATTCATAGAAGCGGTCATTCCACTTGTGCCAGAAGCTTCTCTTGGTCTGCGAGGAGTATTAAGCCAGACATCTGCTCCATTTTTGAGGAGTCTTGAGAGTTCTAGTTCATAGCCTGTGAGCACTGCTACATTGTGGCGTTCTTTTGTAAATGCAACCAATCTATTAAATACGCTTACGGCATACTCATCTAATGGATAAGGTTTGCCAGCCCAGATAATTTGTATAGGATATTTTGTAGAGCTTAAAAGTCGCTCTAACCTTGCCATATCATCTAAGAAAATATCTGCACGCTTGTAGGCAGCAAATCTGCGTGCCCAGACAATGGTGAGGGCTTTTTCATCAAAAATCTTCCCTGTTTGGTTGGCTACTTCACGAAAAAGTATTTCTTTCAAATCTTGTTTTTTCTTAGAAATAACCTTGTCTTTGCCTTTTTCTAGGGCTTTATACATTTCATCATCTGCCCAGTATTTAGTATTTTGGGCATTGGTGATAGCGATGATTTTACAAATACCAGGATTGCCTTCCCACATTTTGCGTGATACAGCACCATGAAGTTGTGAGACTCCATTGGCTATTTTAGAATAACGCAAAGCCGTCAATGTATAATTTAAAATAGGGCTTTGGTGCGTGATGGCTGCTAACTCATCTGTACTTAAGGTACGTTTGAAAAAGCCCATTTTATTCAAAAACTGAGCATCATGCTCTTCATTGCCCGCTAGTTCGGGGGTATGTGTCGTAAAGACTAAGTGTTTTTTTAATTCTGAAAGTTTAGGATATTTTTCTTGAAGATGAAAAGCCAAAGGTAATCCATGACCTTCATTAAGATGATAGACCTCCACTCCTCCAATAGCGTCTATTACTTTTCCTCCACCTTGCCCTAGCACGATGCTTTGTGCGACACGAGCAGATGGATTGTTGTCATAGAGTCTATGACAAATAGTGCGTGCTAGGTGGTCATTTTCGGGAACATCAGTACTCAGAAAAAACATCGGAGCAGTCCCAAATACTTCAGGTGCAAGGTAGTAAGCCTTGACGTGTACATTGGGATTGCCATTGATTTCTACTTTTACGATGATGCCCGTATCTTGTAAAAAAGCATAGCTTTTTTCTACAAAATCAGCTCTGAGACTTTGGTCTTCGTGGCGAGTTTGGTCATAGTAGCCATATTTCCAAAGCATTCCTATCCCTATGAGGGGTTGCTTTAGGTCGTAAGCACTTCTCATGTGTGAGCCTGCTAAGAAGCCCAAGCCTCCCGAATAGATTTTGAATGATTGATCAATGCCATATTCCATACAGAAATAGGCTGTCTTAGTTTTGAATTCTGGGTTCGTTTTGAAAGGAAACTTCCAATTTTGAAAATCTGTCATGCCAAGTATGTGTTTTTTTGAAAGGCAATTTTAAGTTTTTTTTTTGACATTACCATTTTTGATAGGAAGATATTGATAACTGAAGGACTCATTTTTTGAGAATCCTTCAGTTTTATCAGAAAAGTTAATATTTTACTCAAAATCTACAGGAGGAGCATTCTTAGTAAATGCACTTACTAGCAAAGCAAATATGAATCCCATAAAAGCTGAGCCAATAACCCCCATCACCAATAATATACTTGGCTGAAACATAAAAGAACTCATACTCATTGCCATCTCAACTTGCTCTGAGGTCATCTCTTGATTTTGGGTGGTTACTTGTTCACGAATTTTATCCATCATCGTAGTTATAAAAGTAGGGTCTATAAACGTGATATAGGCTACCGAAAACGCAGCTGACAGTGTTCCTGAAATTAAGCTAGTCAGTGTTCCTATTCCTAGCCCTTGTGAGTAGGTCATGTAGTCTTGATTACCTTGTTTGAATTTATTGTGTGCCAGCACAATACCACCAATCAGAATGACCCAGTTTACATAAGATAAGGCTTGATTAAAAATTAAGCCCGAAAGTTGTAGCACTATATAAAATGCAATAAGGGCTAGACCTGTAATTAATCCTGCATTAATACTTGCAGATAGTACAGAGGTTTGTTTTTCGTTGATTTCTGTTTCCATAATTTTATTTTTTTAAATTAGTTTACGTAATAAGTAGCTATTATTTTTATTAAATTACATTTTTTCTGATTTTTATAAAGAGTCATCTATCAAATCTTACTATATTTTGGTATTATATATGTTAATCTTTATTAAGGATTTATTATTTTTATAGGAAGATAACATTTATGCTTGAATTGTCTAATTTTAGAAAATAGATACTTATTCATTAAAATTTAATTATTTAGCTAACTAAGTGAACCATATCAAACTTTTTACTCCATCTGTATTATACCAAAAACATATCGTCTTATGTCGAACACTGATTCTAGTTGCTTTGATAGGGAGTTTTATGATTACTTTGATAAATAATATAGTAACAAAGGATAGTTTATGGGATATAGAAGTATTTATAATCATCCCTTTATTATTAGCATTGCTGTGGATAAATGAAAAAGGATACTATCAATTGGCTGGGCTGATATTAAGTATTTCACTGCCTATAATGATTTTATCTATTAATATATTTAACAAAGTACACGTTCAGACACCTATCTATGTATTTGAATACATTAGCCCAAGATTTCTTTTACTTATTACCCTTTCTATTCCTTTTCTTATTTTTGATATACAAAGAGATAAGTATTTCTTGTATATTTCTTTACTTACCAATGCTTTGTGCATTTTATTGATTGATACACTTGGTAGCTATTATGGAGTAGGTATATTAATTGACCCAAGCCAAGAAGCACAATACACTTATTTTAAATATATTTTGATGATATCTTGGTGTGTGCTGTCTTTTTCCTTTTGGATGCTTAAGTATATTAATCATCAATATGAGACTCAGCTCAACTATGCCAATCATGAACTGAAATCAAAGCAAGAGGAAATTCAGTGTCAAAATGAAGAACTTACCCAACAATCAGAACAAATTAAACTCATTAATGAAGAAATTAGTGACCGTGAGCAACAGACTAGAAACCAAAACCTTACCCTTGAACAAGAAGTAGCTAGGCAGACCAAAGAACTTAAGGCAATCAATAAGGAGTTAGATTTGTTTTTATATAGATCTTCCCATGATTTAAGAAGACCACTTACTACACTAATGGGCTTATCAGAAGTAGCTCGTGTAAACTCTGACCCCTCTCTTGCCTTAGATTTGTTAGAGAAGGT
>JBBRUH010000050.1:0-17350 GCA_038248005.1 Cytophagales bacterium
AAAGATATCCAGATTAGTCTTAACCTATCAGAAAGTGCCGTAAAGATGAGACTTAAGCGTGCTCGTGAAAAAATAAATAGGCTATACGTCAAATATCAACAAAATGAATAATTTTTTTGGTAAATTCGTTCTACCTTAGTTAAATATAAAAGAATCTTTATTTTTAAATAAAAATCACAATTTATGAAATTAAAAACATTTTTAAACCTCTTATTAATTATCGGGCTTGTCTTCGTCAGCCTAGACACTTCACAAGCACAGCGAAAAAGTAAAAAAAAGGTAAAAGAAAAAATAGAAGCTGTAAGTACAAAAGCTGAAATACCTACAGATACTCCTTCAAAATATGCTCAAACCGTTACTCAAGAAGACCTCTCTAGACATCTTCATATCATTGCTTCAGATAGTATGGAAGGAAGAAATACAGGCGAGTTAGGACAAAAAAAGGCTGCAAACTATATCAGAGAGCATTTTAAAAGTCTTGGATTAAAACCACCAGTAGATACTAAAAATGGGAAAAGCTACTATCAAGAATACCAAATGCTTAGTAGAAAATGGGATAAAGTCTCTCTTAAAGTCAATGGAAAAGAATATCCTTTTATGGAAGAGATGTTTGTAGCTTATAACAGCAGTCAAAATCAAGAAATGACACTTCCCTTTGTATGGGGAGGATCTGATGCACCTAATACCCTCCAAAACCAAAATCTAAAAGGTAAAGGGGTACTTATCTCAGTAGATGAATTTAACGGACGTACAATCAAAACTACGACCAACCAACTCAGAGAAATGGGAGCAGAAGCTATCATCGTAGTATTAGGCACTTCTCCCGAAACTTTTAAAGAAGCTCTAGAGTTGAATGCTCGCTATCTAAAGCGTGGTTACAGTGGCTTAAGTAGCTCTGATAAAAAAGACGAAGTAGCTTACTTTATCTCTGGACAGACAGCCAAAAATATATTTGGTGCAGAATACAGTAGTGCTGCCGCTGGTAAAGAACTCTCTATTAAAGTAAGCTTACAGGCTTCTATGATAGAAAAAGTAGAATATACCGCTGAAAATGTACTAGGCTTTTTAGAAGGAACAGATAAAAAAGATGAAATACTCATCATCACCGCTCACTATGACCACATCGGCATGCAAGGAGAGGAAATAAACAATGGTGCAGATGATGATGGCTCAGGGACAGTAGCTGTGCTAGAGCTTGCAGAAGCCTTCGCCAAAGCAAAAGTAGATGGTAAAGGCCCAAGAAGAAGCATCCTGTTTATGACTGTTTCTGGAGAAGAGAAAGGGCTACTTGGTTCACAATATTATACAGATTATGAGCCTATTTTTCCACTTGAAAATACAGTGGCAGACCTTAACATAGATATGATAGGGCGAATAGGAGGTACTTATTTAAAAGACAATGACCCTAATTATATCTATCTGATAGGTTCTGATAAACTCTCCACTGAGCTGCATGAGCTTAGTGAAGCAGCCAACCAAAAGTATGTCAATATAAAACTAGATTATACCTATAATGATGAGAATGACCCAAACCGATTTTACTATCGCTCTGACCATTATAACTTTGCAAAAAATAACATTCCAATTATCTTTTATTTTAATGGAACACACCCAGACTATCACCGCCCTACGGATACAGTAGATAAAATTCACTTTCCTAAAATGGAGAAAATTAGCCGTCTAGTATTTTATACTGCTTGGGAGATAGCTAACCGTGAAAATCGCTTGATAGTAGATAAAGCAAAAGAATAGTGCTTTGATAAATGAGTACATATCCACTAAATCTATTACTTTAGGTAGATATGTATTCATTTTGAGTTAAATTTATAGTAGAATAAAAAACTATCCACAAATTCAAGAAATAAAATTATCTGTTATATTTTTCACACTTATCAAAGTTTTTATTGCTCCTTACTATTTTCCCAATATGATGATTGACTTAAAAGAAACTGAAAGACTTAAAGAAGCTATTCAAAATAATCCTCAAGACTATAAGAGTATTATCGAGAGCACTAACTTGGCTATCTGTATCACTGACAATAATGGATGTTATTTTGATATTAATCAAAACTACTGTAATCTATATGGCTATAATAGAGAGGAGCTTATCGGAGAAAGTTTTTTGATAGTAGTACCTAATAAAACCAAGGAAGAACTCAACCAACTGCACGAAACTTTTATGGAAGTTCAGATAGAAATATTCAGAAACTGGGAGGTAGTCAATAGAGCAGGAGAACTCCTCAAAATAAGTGTAGATGCAGGCTATACAGACAAAATCAACGGTTTACCTCAAAAGCTTACTTTTGTACATAAGTTGTAAAACTCTGAGTGAGAAATAAGTTATAAATTATGAGTTTGTAATAGTTTGATAATGAGTGTTTTACCTAAAATAACTTGTTACTTTATTTGATTATTATTTCTAAGATACATCAAAAAGTAAAGCACTTAATTTATTTAAACTAAACTACTCATTTTGAGTATTTTAAGTAGATGGTCAAATTAGTTTATACTTTTATTTTGTTATAAAAAACTGATTATCAACATCTTACTAAGATAATTAATCACTTATAAGCTAATAATTTACCTATCTACTAACCATCTCCACCAAATTTAATTTTTTTGATACGTTTCTTTTGCATTTCTTTTTCTACAAATAAAAGATATTCATCTAGTGTCATTCCCTTTTCTTGAGCTTTTGCATTTTCTTCACTCTTGATGCTTCCTTTATTCTCTATCACTATCTTGTGTACCAAGATATCTATAAACTCAATCTCAAAAATCAAAGGGTTATCAGGTGGGATTAAATCTCCCCAGCCTTCTTCACCATAAGCCAGATAAGAAGGGATTACAAAAGTAGCCTTTGCACCTTCACGAAGTAAAAGCATGGCTTCATCCAAACCCTGAATCACAAATCCTCTACCCACAGGGAAATCTAAATATCGCCCATCTTTGTCAGCACTTCCAAACAGTTTTCCGTCTAAAAAGCGTCCTTTATAATCAATTGCAACTACATCATTCTCAACTGCAAAATCACCTTCACCTTGATAGTCTATTTTGTACCAAACCCCAGTATAAGTTTTTTTAGCATCAGGTAGATTTTTGGCAACATATTCAGCAATGATTTTTTCATCTTTTTTGCGTTGGTCAAACACTACTTGTTTTATGTCATTCTGTACCTCACCCCAGATTTGTTTTTTGAGTGTTTTAATAGTATAAAAAACATATTCTTCACCTTCAAGATAATCAGGAATAGGGCGGCTTAAGGCACGAAATAAATCTTCTGTTCTGACAGCAAACGAAGCACTATCCCCTATGTGCAATTCTAAAAGCATATTTTGAATAAAACCATAATTAGCATATTTGGGGTCATCTGCAGAAATCTCTTTGACTGTAGGTGCTCCATCAAAAGTACTTTTAAATACTTTTCCACCTGCCGTAGAGGTCTGAATATGAAAAGTAATAAAATCCTTGTAGAGTATTTTTTTTGAGCCTTTTGGGTGATGATGAATTTTAGAATAAAGTGTGTAAGACTTTCCATTAGCTTTGGTGTTAAATGGCTTATAACCAGAGGGTTGAGCCATTAATGAGAAGCTTAGGCTAATGAATAAAATAAATAATAATAACTTATGAGACATATCTATAATTGATTTTTTTCTAATGACTATAACGATAATCTAACGGGTTAGGGTATTTAAAGTGATATTCTAAGACTTTCTCGAGTTTTTCGGCACTGACTATCTTGTAATCTTGTGGGTCTTTCTCTACAAAAGTAGGTGCTTCAAAACCAATATCTTCTGCATTTCTTTTGTAAATTACTTTTCTTGGTGGATGTTCTGGAGATACTCCATTAAAAATTTCATTAGAAATATGAGGAGAGGTTATCAACTTACTGATAATCCCGACTGCATCGTCTTGATGTATATAATTGACAGGAACTTCACCTGTTTCAAGATTTTTTTTGCCAGCAAAATATCTACCTGGGATTCTATCATAGCCTAGAAGTCCTCCCAGACGCAAAATGATGTACTCTTTTTTAGAGTCATTCTGAATGGCTTGCTCGGCTTTCCAGAGAGCCGTATTTCCAGTATTTTGGGCATTGATAGGTTCAGACTCCGTAACTATACGCTCCACATCAGGATAAATAGAGGTAGCACTGATGTAGATAATCTTCTGAATACGACTCTTGGCTACTTTTGCCAGTAAATTTGCTATCTGCTGAGGGTGAAAATCAGGAGGTAAATCAGCTTTGCGTGTCTGTGGAGGAATATCAACAATCAAAATATCTGAATTCAAAAAATCTTCCCAGTTATTTCCTTCTGCTTCTGGTGAGAGTTTGAGTTGAAAGGCTTTGATGCCCATATCTTGTAATTTTGGGAGTTTTTCGGCTGTGGTAGTACTTCCTTTAAGACTATATCCCTGCCCGATGAGTGCTTGGGCTAGAGGTAATCCGAGCCAGCCTACACCCAAAATACTTATATTGGAGACTTGTTTAGTCATGCTTATATTGTAATTTTGGATTTCTAAAATAGATTAATTTTACCATAAAATAAAAAGTAGTTGGTGATGAGTTGATAAATATTTCCATCAATACTCAAAACCTCACTTATTCATTCATTGTATGCTTACTATTCAAGAACTCACAAAAGGCTATCCTGTTTTATTAGAATTACCTGTAGTTTGGGGAGAGATGGATGCCGCCCAACATGTCAATAATACAGTTTATTTAAGATATTCGGAGACTGCAAGGGTAGATTTTTTTCATCACTTGGGTTTCGAGGTCAGTGTCAATAGCAAAGAGCAGCCTGTAGGGCCTATTTTGGCAGAGATAAACTGTAGATACAAAGCTCCTCTTACCTATCCTGATACAATCACAGTCGCTTCACGTGTCAATTTAGATACCTTAGACGAATACAGCTTTTGGGTAGAGCAAGTCATCATTAGTCATCAAATGATGCGTGTAGCAGCCGAAGTAAAAGCAAGATTAGTGGGTTATGATTACACCCTACTTAAGAAAGCTCCTTTACCTGACTACTTTGTACAAAAAATCGAAGAAATGAGTGAGAATTTTAGAAGTGGGAAGGATTGATTTGGTGAAAGATTGAAGGGTTGATTTAGTGAAGAGTTTAATGACTAATAACTTAATAACTTAATCTCTCAATAACCTAATGACCCAATTTCTCAATAACTAATAACCCAATAACCAATTCATCTAAACCATTAATGAATTTTATTTTCCAAAAAAATGCTTACCAAAAGAATCATTCCTTGTCTTGATATTAAAGATGGACAAACAGTCAAAGGCGTAAACTTTGTAAATCTCCGTCAAGCAGGAGATCCTGTAGAACTTGCTGCTCGCTATGCTGAAGAAGGAGCAGATGAATTGGTCTTTCTTGACATCACTGCTACCGTAGAGAAACGCAAAACACTTGCCACCCTAGTCAAAAATGTAGCTAGAGAAATCAATATTCCTTTTACAGTAGGAGGAGGCATCAAGAGTATAGAAGATGTAGGGGCAATGCTAGACTCAGGTGCGGATAAGATTTCCATTAATTCGGCAGCAGTTTATCGTCCTGAATTGATAGACGAGCTTGCCAATGAATTCGGGAGTCAGTGTATTGTGCTTGCTATAGATACCAACCTGATAGAAGATATTTGGTATGTGTTTACCCATGGAGGACGCAATGCTACTGAAATTCCATTGATGAGCTGGATCAAAGAAATCTATGAAAGAGGAGCAGGAGAGATTTTACTCACTTCTATGGCACACGATGGCACTAAAAATGGCTTTGCAAATGAACTCACAGCACAAGTTTCTGATTTAGTGCCTATCCCTGTGATAGCTTCTGGAGGTGCAGGAAATAAATCACATTTTTATGATGTCTTTGCTAAAGGCAAGGCAGATGCAGCACTTGCAGCAAGTGTTTTTCACTTTGGAGAAATCCCTATTCCTGACTTAAAAGAATATCTTCAAGATAAAGGAATTGTGATCAGAAAGTAAATAGACAGACTATAACTTCTGCTAAATTTGCTTCTTTTAAAAGCTTAAGACTAAGACTTCACTTCACTTCCGTTTTTGAGGCGTATCCACCAGATGGTAGAAGCAAAGATAAAAGTAATACCATTGGCAAAGATAATCGCCCAATCTCGGATTAATAACCCATAAATGAACCAAAGCATAATCCCGATGATGAGTGCTGAATACATCATCAGTGAGATGCCATTGGTATTGCGAGTTCGGATGGTTTGTAGGGCTTGTGGCAAAAAAGCAAAAGTAGTAAAACAAGCCGCTATCAAACCTAATATTTGTATCTCATTCATATAGCAGTATATTTCTGTTTCATTTCTGTCAAAAAATGAAACTTTAATGTAAGACAAACATATTTACAAAGAATAATAATTAAATAAAGTTATAAGTTAATTTGAGTAAAAAACTCGTTATCAGATTATTACAAACTCATAACTCATCTCTCACTAAGATACTCTCAAATTAAAATTCTCTTTGATATTTTACTTCAAGGTATTTCTATTATAAAAATCACCATACAAAGGGTTTTGAACTATAAAGCTAACTAAATTAAACCACTATTACTTTACCTCTTTTGATTTATCATCAGTACTTACTTTCATTCCAAGTGAATCCTGCACTACATTTTGAAGGAGTTTGTTGCTTTTTTCGAGGCGTGTATTGCGAGTCTCTAGGTCTTCTATGATTTGCTGATATGCTTCCTCTTTGTGTCTAATTATTTTATAAAAAAAGTAACTTAACCACATCAAACAGACACACAAAAATACCAAAGCCTCATCCAAATCGGTCAACCAGATAATCAACAAAGCAGAAGCTGCTACACCTATCAACCTAAAAGTAAAGCCTTGAAAGTCTGTACCATCTAGGTGTATATTGATTTTGCGACTATCAGAAATAGGCACTTGAGGTATATCATCTTCCTTTTTGGGCATATAGAATGTTTTATTTAAAAGAATCTACTTTTGAATTATCAAAAGCAAAGTTGCAAAATCTATGCAGAACAACAAAGTAAAAATCATCTTTTAAAATTAGCAAATATTTAAAATATGAGCAAGTGAAGGGCAATTTATCTAAAAAAATAATGTACATTTATAATTAACTTTTTATTTTATTTTCAGATAAAACTCTACTGGGATAAATTAGACCTAGCTTTGATAGCTTATTTAATCCCAAGTTTATGTTAAATCAGTACTAAAAAAGTGAAGCTTTACTTAGCGAATCATCATTAGATTAAAATCTCATCGCTTTCCTAAGTAACTCCTTCAAAATAAACTAATCATTATTAGTTATTAAAGCCTTTATTATCGAATTATTACGAACTTATGACCCATAACTCACTAAGCCAATATTTTTTCTATTAATTTTTGGGAGATTTTTAGCTTTTGTTTGAAGTTAAGAATCATCACGACATAACCTATGAACCAGAATAAGAAGACCAAGCCAGCACTCATATAGTTTTTTTCGGCAAATAAGAAAACACATATCACACACCAAAACACAAAAGTACCTAAGGCAGCAATAAACAAAGTCCCTTTCGGCAAACTATACAGCAAAGAGACAATACTTCCCCTAGAAGTAGCCTCTATATTGGCACTAATGACAGGCATAAAATGCTCAGGATACAAGCTAATGCGTCTTAGATAATATCGGTTTGGCTTGGTGATGCCTTCAAAATAATATTTTTCATCTAGTTTTTTTCCCAAAAAGCTGTACTCTGCTGCCATTGCGTGTGCAGGTCTTTCATCAGCAGGACGCACCAAAGGCTTCATCTTTTGATGAAGCTCATCGGGGCTGTAGTGTGAGACCCAAGTATTTTTTTGGTAGGGGATAATGCGCATTGTTTTTATTAGCTTAGCTATTTATCTTTAACCAAATCAATGAATCTTTGTTTTTAGCTTACATAATCATCCTGACTTTGGACGGCTATGAGTGAGATTTCTACATTAACATCTTTGGGCAGACGGCTCACTTCAACAGTCTCTCTAGTAGGAGGAGATGCAAAAAAATAACCTCCATAGACCTCATTGATTGCCTGAAAATTATTCAAGTCTTTCACAAAAATAGTACACTTCACTACTTGAGAAAAAGTCATAGAAGCCTCTATCAAAATAGCTTCTAAATTTTTCATCACTTGGTGAGTCTCTTTTTTTATATCGTCATTGACGATTTTTCCTTCTAAGTTTAAAGCTATCTGCCCCGAAACGTATAATGTGCCTCCCACTAAGATAGCTTGGCTATAAGGCCCTATCGGAGAAGGAGCACTGATGCTGTTGATAATTTTTTTTCGTATCATTTCTAAAAATTAATAATTTTAAAGGGTGGTTTTATGAAGTCAAACTACCAAAATGTAAGCAAATAGACTCATTTTTGACCTGTATTTGGCTTAATTTTGAGCCTTAAACAAATAAATTAAAATAATAGTATCCAATTCATTTTGCAAAATAAGAATAATTAGGGAATTTTAGGCAAAAAATAAAGCTACAAATACAGTGTCTTTATACTTGTGGTTTAGAAATTGTAGTATTTTGGTGAAATTGTTTAAGTTTTTAAGGATTTTAAAATCAAATGAAAAAATATAACTTACTTCTTCTAGGAATTATTTTATCCATTTCTTATGTGTCTGCCCAAAAAAGCCGAACACAAAATATCAAAACTCCAGAGGAATTCCTCCAAGAAATTGCTTCTAATACAGTATTACGTCTGAAATCTGAGAAACTTAACTTCAGTGCTTTAGGCTACAGAAGTGCCAATAAAAACGTAAATGTTAATAGAACCAATGAGGGTTTAGTCATTGAAATTAGAGATGTAGATAACCTTACTATTGAGGGAGATGTCTCTGGGCTCGTAAAAATTACGGGTGATTCTCGTCAAAAACCCATTTTAAGTTTTATCAATTGTAAAAACTTAACATTACAAAGCCTCGAAATAGGGTATAGTCCTGGCAATATGCAAGCAAAAGGAACTTTGCTTCATTTTCAAAACATTGAAGGACTTACCCTCAAAAATATAACTTTTCGTGGGGAAGCTGCCTTTGCATTAGAGCTAAATGCCGTCCGAAAAGCCAATATAGATGCAATCAATATCAGTGGTTGTACACAAGGTGTGATGTCGCTCCGCAACTGCTCAGAGTTTTACTTCAAAAACTGTCATTTTTTTAACAATCGTCAGTTTGATTTGATTAATATTTTTGATTCTGAAAAAATAAATTTCGAGCAGTGCCGTATTGACTTTAATTATACTGGAACAGGGGCAGAGTATGATAGTTACGCCCTTGTCAATGCACCTCTTAGCTCAGGTTCTTCAGGGCCAATCGTATTTTTTAAAAAATGTATTATTGAAGAAAACTATTTCCAGTTTTTTTGTAGATCAAGTGCAGCCGTTGCCCGTGAAGATTGTAAACTAGACAATAACTTAATCGTCAAAGGATATAATAGTAATCCATAGAAGTCATATTCACAGTATTATATTTAAGTGTCAGTTTCATGATTTTTTTTTAACTTGATAAGGTATTAAGAGATTACCATAATTTTGACAAGAAATATGCTTAGGTAGAATGTTTTTCGTTTAAAGAAGCAATGCACCATACTATCTATAAAAATTAGCTCTATATCTAAAAACTGCCTTATGAAGTTTTTAAATCCAATAATTTTTGTAATTTTGCTATTGTCAATATAATCATCTCCTATAAGTGTAACATGGGTGCAAAAAACGGCTGGCATTCTGTATGTCTTCTTCTTATCAAAATCAGCATTGTCATATCGACAATCACTCTTTTATCTTCATGTATGAAGATTCAGAATTCTTCTTTATATATTCCTCAAAATGTGTTTTTTGCTGCAAGGGCTAATATCCTAAGGGCTACTTACCAAGTACCTAATTGGAAGGATATCCTGAGGCAAGAGTTTTCTATTGATGTAGAAGCAGATAGTACCCCTCCTACTAATTTTTTATCGAGTGGCAAAGCCTATGTTTTTGGTAATATGACACAAGGCGACCAAAATTATGTAGCCTTCTCACTGAGTATTTTCAACAGCAAAAGTTTACAAAGATTTATCACTACACTCAATCCTGATTTAGAACTAAAAACCTATAAAAACTTTCAGTATTTAGTTAAAAACAAAAGCCTTCTTGCTTGGTCTAGCAATGTGTTACTTTTGATAGATGCTCCACAAGCAGCCAATGAAGATTATCTTGCTAATCATTTTATACATATCGTAGATGTCAAAAAGAAAGATGCTCTCATCATGGCAAATGAGAATTTTAGACAAGCACTTCGCAATGATAATGATGTGGCACTTTGGGTCAATGGTTCTAAATTAAAGCATTCTCCTATTTTAGAACACTTCACGCAAGGGACTTCTTTCGATAGCAGCTATATGCACTTAAAAGCTAACTTTGATGAAGGGGTAATTACTACTGAGACAGAGTTTTTTGCCAATCAAGCATTGAAGAGAGGGTATGAAAAGCTACTCTCTAGAGGCATAAGTACACCTTTGTTGAGTTATTTACCTATCAAAAAGCCTGTGGCACTAGTGAGTTTTTCTGCAGAGCCTGATCACATGGCTCGTGCTTTGATTGATTTTAACTGGCTTTCAAAGGCAAATAATCTAGCTACTTCTACTACATTTACCCTCAGCCATTTTCAGAAAATGCTGAGTGGAGATGTCATTTTTGCACTCAAAGACATCATCACACCCGAAAAAGATAGCCTAGCTACTGACAAAGATACCAAACCTAAAAAAGTAACTTCTGATTTTGTATTAGGTTTTGGGATTAGAGATAAAGCAGCATTTGACGAGTTAGTAAAAGTGATGGAAGAAACTGGAATGCTCACCAAACATGAGGGCTACTATAATTTTTTTGATGAGATTTATGTTATGCCCACGGATACATTGGTTTATCTCACCAAAAATCCTACTATCCAAGCAGATTTTACAAAAGGATTAGTCCTTGACCGACCTGATTTGATTAAAAAAGCTACTGATAATTGTTTTTTACTCTATGCAAATGAAGCTTTGACTGATAAAAGCATTCAAGGTAAAACAATGGTCAAAGAGATTGCAAGAAACCTATTGGGCAATGAAAACCTTCAACTCAATGAAGCATACCTTACCTTTTCACGGACTGGAACCAGCCAAACAGGGGGGACTTCTCTTATCTTACTCAAAGATGAAATGGAAAACGCACTCTTGGCTATGCTAGAAGTGCTCAAAGAAGTTGTTTCTCAAACAAAAATACGTCTTGATCCTAATTATTTTAATCCTGAGTGAGAGATAAGTTAGGAATGTAAAAGAAATAAAAGGATGATTTAGTTTTGGTAAGATGCTTATCATTAGATTATTACAAACTCATAATTGATCACTTATAACTCATCTATTAATATTTTAGCACTCTATTTTATTCTTTTTCCTCCCTTAAGACCTGACTAATCGAAGATTTCTTAAAAACCCTTTTAAGCCATCTTGGCAAGAAAAATACACCCAAAATAAGGTAAGGATAGTAAGTAACCATTCTCCACAATATCGCTACAATAGAGACAGTCTTAGGAATAAAAAAAGCATAAAAACCTAGAAAAGCAACTTCTGCGACTCCAGCAGCTCCAGGTGTGAAACCTATCAATAGGATTATCCATAAAATTACATGGCGAGAAAGAATAAACCCATGGTCTGCAAAAGTGAGCGTAGTAAAAGCGGCAATCAAACAATTGACAATAAAGTAGCGAGACATCCAGACGATAATGGTACTTCCAATGGCAATTCCCCAATAAGAAAAAGATTTTCCTTTGATTTCTTTAGAAGCAATTACAAGTTCTTCTCCTTGCTTTTCGGCAGTTTTATGCCATTTTCTAAACCATCGGATAGAAGTAACCTTCACAAAAAGCCATTTGATAGCAGTAGGCTTCACAAACAAGCCATACATCATCAGTAAATTGTAAGCTGCCACTATGCCATACCCCGTAAAAAATACAACTGGCAAGCGTCTGACGACTTCACGCATAGCTTCTGATTCTATTTGCTCAGGTGCTGGAAAAATACTTCCTTGTGGATATGCTCCCGAAAAATTGAGGATAATTACGATTCCACCAAATATAATAAAAAAAAGATTATCTAAAATAGCCGAAACCAAGACATAAGCCAACGATTTACCAAAGCTAATTCCTTCTTTAAAAAGTAAAAAAGTAGCCACTGCAGTGCCTCCCACAGCCGAAGGACTTAAGGCAGAAGAAAACTCCCATAGCATAATGGTATAAAAGCTCCCTTTCCAAGTCAAGCCCTTTTCAGATAGATAACGGATTCTGATAATATAAAATAAGTCTCTTACAAGCAATACAAGCAATACCATGACCAACCAAAGAGGGTTAGCCTCCCGAAGATATCCCACTAATTCATTCCAATTGTAATTGGTATAAAGCAAATATACTGTAGCACCCAAGCCGAGAACTACAGGAATAGCTATTTTCCAAGGTTGAAGCGTTTTTAATACGCTTTCTTCGGAGGTATCTTCTTTTATGGTGTCCATATCAATCTTAATATTATAATATCAAATGATTTCTTTTTCGGGTTGTTGAGCAACTTTTTCGACCCAGAAGTCATTAAAACCCTCACCCAAGTGCAAAGTTATCATGCGATTCTGAATTAACTCTAAAATTGCAAGAAAGTTGAAAATCACTGTCATCTTATTAGGGCTTTCTCTAAGCGTATCTCTGAAAGAAAGTCTGGAAGTCTGTGCAAGTCTTTGGATGATGTATTCTTTTTGCCCTTCCACACTGTAAGGGTAAGGTACAATGGTATGTGTAGGAGCATTTTGAGCCTTTTCGTATTGGTGCAAAAGGTTTTCATAGACTTTGAGAAGCTTATATAAGTCTAAATTATGCAACTCATAATCTGCCGAATGTATCTTAGCGATTTGCTTTAACTCTTGTTCTATACTTCCACGAGGTATTTTTTTAAACTGTTCTTCTTCCAAATCTTCCAAGACTTCTAAGACAGATTTGTATTTTCGGTATTCAAGCAAGTAATCTATTAATTCTTGTCGCGGATCTTCTTCGGGGTTTTCGACTTCCTTTGGAATAAGCATACGGGCTTTGATTTTCATCAAAGTAGCAGCTACCAAGATAAATTCACTTGCCAACTCTATATTGAGGTATTGCATTTGCTCGATATAGTTCAAAAAATCTTGTGTAATCTGAGCAATCGGAATGTCATAAATATCAATCTCATTCCGCTCAATAAAAAATAAGAGTAAATCAAAAGGCCCTTCAAAGAGAGGAAGTTTAATTTCAAATTCGTTTTCAGGGTTTGTTGGCATATTTTTAGTTCATAGAAAGTAGATTTGGATACTATTGGCTTTTTCAAAATCTTTTAAAATACAAAAATACAAAAATAAACATTTGCTTCTATCTAAAAGCAGTGTCTTTTGCTTTTTTGCTGCATCTTTGCACATTATTTGGCATTAAGTAAAAGTCTAGCAGAATGATAAAAGCTGTTTTGATTTTTTAATAATCCATAGTTTAAAAATTTTTTGCAACTACAAACTTCCAAATGCTGTTTTAAACAAATTTTTAAACACTTTTGGTTTTATAAAGCTATTATTTAGCTTGTTACTTTGTCAATATTTATTCTAAATTTTAAACTTAACTCCCCAAATTAGGTTTAGTTACTTAAATTTAATTAGAAAGCAAATTTTAATTCAAAAGTATATAAAATGTTAATCGAACCAGGAAAATTACTCCAAGAAATAGATTCTCCAGCTGATTTGCGTAAGCTTCACCCTTCACAACTTTTTGAGGTTTGTCAAGAGTTACGTCAATATATCATTGATACTGTTTCTATTCATGGAGGTCACTTTGGAGCAAGTCTAGGCGTAGTAGAACTCACCGTAGCTTTGCACTACGTCATGAATACCCCTGATGACCAGCTTGTTTGGGATGTAGGGCATCAGGCGTATGGGCATAAAATTTTGACTGGTAGAAAAGATGTTTTTCACACAAACCGAAAATATAAAGGAATCTCAGGATTTCCCAAACGTTTAGAAAGTCCTTATGATACCTTTGGAGTAGGGCATTCTTCTACCTCTATCTCTGCTGCTCTCGGAATGGCACTAGCCTCCAAAGAAAAAGGAGAGAACAGGCAGCACATCGCCATTATAGGAGATGGTGCAATGACAGGCGGGATGGCTTTTGAGGGTATGAACCATGCAGGTGTTTCTGATACCAATTTGCTCATCATTTTGAATGATAACTGCATGTCTATTGACCCCAATGTAGGAGCTCTAAAAGACTATCTGACTGATATAACTACCTCTAAAATGTATAACCGTTTTAGAGATGAAATCTGGAAAATTTTAGGGAAATTTAATCACATCACTCGCTTCCAAAAGATAGCCTCCAAAGTAGAAGCTTCTGTTAAAGGCTCTATCTTAAAGCAAAGCAATTTATTTGAATCTTTAAATTTACGTTATTTTGGCCCTGTAGATGGGCATGATGTTAATCATCTGGCAAGTGTATTAAAAGATTTAAAAGACATCCCTGGCCCTAAACTACTACATTGTGTAACCACAAAAGGAAAAGGTTATGCCCTTGCCGAAAAAGACCAAACTAAATGGCATGCACCTGGTTTATTTGATAAAATCACAGGAGAAATCTACAAAAAAGTACCTGATAAGCCACAGCCTCCTAAATACCAAGAAGTGTTTGGAAAGACTATCTTAGAACTTGCTGAGCAAAATTCTAAAATAATGGGTATTACACCTGCGATGCCTTCTGGTTCTTCACTCAATATTATGATGAAAGCTATGCCTGACCGTGCCTTGGATGTAGGCATTGCAGAGCAGCATGCTGTCACCCTATCGGCTGGTCTTGCTACCCAAGGGATGACTGTATTTTGTAATATCTACTCTACCTTTATGCAAAGAGGGTATGACCAAGTAGTGCATGATGTGTGTATCCAAGAACTGCCTGTGATTTTTTGCTTAGATAGGGCAGGTTTTGCAGGTGCGGATGGGCCTACACACCACGGGGCCTATGATATTGCGTATATGCGAGCCATCCCCAATATGATTGTGTTTGCTCCTATGAATGAGCAAGAACTTCGCAATATTATGTTTACAGCTTCGGAAGATGATTTTAAAGAACTCAAAAAAGCCATTACTATCCGCTATCCAAGGGGAGAAGGAGTGATGCCTGAGTGGAAAACACCTTTTGAAAAAATAGAAATTGGTACTGGGCGTAAGGTAAAAGATGGAAAAGAAGTAGCTATTCTGAGCATTGGGCATCCTGGTAACTTGGTTACGACTGCCTTAGAACAACTTGCCCAAAAAGGACTAAGTCCAGCACACTATGATATGCGTTTTGTAAAGCCTCTCGACGAAGAACTTTTGCACGATATATTTAAGAATTTCAAAAAAGTAGTAACTGTAGAAGATGGCTGCTTAATGGGTGGATTTGGTTCAGCTATCTTAGAGTTTATGGCAGAACACGGCTACACAGCACAAATCAAACGCTTAGGAATGGCTGATGAAATCTACGAGCATGGCTCACAGATGGATCTTTACAGAGAAGCTGGTTTTGCTCCTGAAAACATCACTGAAACTGTAGAAAAGATGATGGCAAAGGTGCTAAAATAAGAAGCTCTAATAAGCCGCTTAACCCCCAAAGGGGGGGTATCTTTTCTGTCATTTCGTAGAAATCTGAAGGTGTGTGATAAGGAGATTGATTACTTATAGAGATTTGTAAATAAACATAAAAAAGCCTAGCAATGCTGCTAGGCTTTTTTGTGGAGTAGGGTTAGAAATAATAGGATGTTCTTCTTCATATTTTTTGGATTTGTTATATTTTTAAAACTAATTGTTTGAGAGTGCTGGTTGTTGCATACTGATGCAATGTATGCCACCACCACCTAAATTGATAGCAAGAGCATCTATCATTATAATTTTCCGATTTGGAAAAACAGATTGTAATATTATCGCTGCCTCTTCATCTTTTTCTTTCAACTCATTGGGCATTCCTTCTCTCCAATATGTTTGCCCAATAATTACTTTGTTGGTAATAATAAAGTTGAGATAGCTTAATGCTGCCATAACCTTCACAGTATCTCCATCAGGGAAGGTACTTCCATTCTCGTAATCAAGTGTTTTGATAAATTCGTAAACATAATCACCTGGACTCAAAGTTGAGAAAACAGTGCCTGGAAGTGGCATTCGAATAATGGTAAATGGTTTACCATCTTGGTCTGTTGATTTCAATAATATTTGATAATTCTCCTCAATTCGTTTGTGATTTTGAAAAGCAATTGGATCGTTAAATTCTGTACTGTCTATTTGTGCCAAAAGGATGGTGGAATCATTTACGAACCGAACAAATTCATCAACATGACCATTTGTAGCAACTACGGTATATGCTTTTGTTCCATCTGAGGTTGTTATAGGACCAAGGAAGGTGTGGTCATCTTCAACCAAACCTTGTTTTAACCAGATGGTTTTTTTTATACCTAAAAGGCGTTTATATTCAGCTTCCATGTCCTTCTTGGTCATGGTTGGATTTCTGCCCATTTCAACTGTTTCTGTGGTTATCAATGTTCCTTTTCCATTTACTTCTCGATTTCCACCTTCGCTAATCATTGCACTCGAAATTACAGGTAAATTAAAATGTTCTGCTACTCGTGCATCATACATTTCTTCTGTTTTAGTATCTATATTTAAAGTATCGGAGTAACCCCAAAAATTAAAATTAAAGTCTGCAATTGCTAAGGTTTTTTTATTTGTTTTAACGAATATTGGTCCCATATCTCTTGCCCAAATTTCAATAGATGGAATTTCCAAAAGTTTAAGTCTTGGCTGTTTTCCAAAACGATTTTTTAAGGTTTTCTCAGCAATTTGAAGAAGTTCTTTGTTTTTACAAGTAACAACAATGTCTATAACTCCTAGTAAAGGTTCAATTATTGAAAACATTACCTTTTCAACAGATTCACCTTCTTTATGATTGGTAGATGGCCAAATTAACCAAATTGCTTCTTGGGTTTCAAACTCCGCAGGTTGATTTACAACAAACAAAGTATCGTTTTTCTTTGGCGATACGCATGAAATGATTAAACATGCTATTATTAAGTTGGTTAAAATTGGTTTCATATATGTTTAGACTTTGGACATAATTTTTTCAGAAATTATTAGAAAAGACAGATACTTCTCTTTATTTTTAATGTATGAAGAAAAAAAACAAAATTTAGAAAGTATCTGTCAAGGTCTTTTATCATTAGGGTTTTCACGAGCGAAAGCCTTTATGAATTTATTGATGGCAAGTTGTAGCTATTTAGAGGCTAAAAGTGTAGT
>JBBRUH010000051.1:0-16792 GCA_038248005.1 Cytophagales bacterium
AAAAATTACAAGCAGATAAAGAGTAAGAAATTATAGACAGTGCAAGCAACTACATGCCCAATGAAGGCTTATATCAAGTCTATCGCCAGCCTATGCTTTACTTGACAGCCTCTCCTAAGATAAGAGAAGATTTACAGAAAAAAAATGCAACTACCGCTTCTGTATCCAATGCCAATAAGCTGCCACGTATTGGCAAAAAAAGCTTCCTTGTATTCTTTGCAGATATAAAAGAAGAAACTCGGCAAAAATTACCTAAAAGTTTTTTCGGAAATGACCGATTTTTGGAAGGAATGACCAAATACACAAGCACTCCCTTTGAGTCTATCTCTGTCAATGTGCAGCCTCTGAGAGATAAAAAGGCAAGTGCCAAGATTATCCTTAACTTTAAAGATAAAGCTAAAAACTCCTTGAAAGCCCTTGCAGATGCTTTTAAACCAAGAGAACCTTCTAAGTAAATTTCTAGTTATAGCTATTAATAGCTTGATTATTAGGCATGTATTCTTGTAAAAATGTTTAAGTCTTTGAAAACAAAGGATTTATATATTTGACAAGACGAAACTTTTTATGTACATTTGTAGTTGAAACATTGCAAAGTAATTGCAAAATGTTCTTTGATTTATTGGGGTCGACTGGATTTGACGGCATGAGCAGATTCGTATAAGCACGTCGGGAGTTGAGAGTATCTCCTGTGAATAATACTTTCAAACAATACACGGCGAAAGAAATTACGCCCTAGCAGCCTAATCAGAGATTAGTGCAGTGTTAGTGTCTCGCAAGCCCTTTGTTTTGCCCGGCTTGTATTAGAGGCATCGAATGTGCAGAACTAGTAAAAGTAAGGCTACGAAACTTTTGCGAAAATTAAGTAGATAAGGCTAGGTTTAGGTCTGTTGTGTACCTTGCCCTGCTCGAAAAACCAATCATAACTAAGCATGTAGAAAGTACGATGTTTTCCTTGACCGGACGAGGGTTCGAACCCCTCCGACTCCACCAATATTTAAAAAAGCTCTTAGAAATTATTTCTAAGAGCTTTTTTTGTTTGCAGGTCTATTATTCCAGATTGTCAAGTATTGCCCTGTAGCCATTTTTCGGGCAGACTCTTTTGCTTTTATGGCAAGTTCACCTTCATAGAGTTCGTTCACTGTTTCAAACCAAAGTTGTAACCATTTTCCAAAATGCGTTTGTTCAATGGTGTAACCCAAGTTTGCATCTACCTTGATGTGTTTTGCTGATGGACTGCCCTTAAACTTTGCTATACCAAATAAATTAGTCTCCCAAAAATCAGTAAGTTTACTAAGATGTACTGGCCATTTTTCTTCTGAAATGTGGCTATTAAAAATAGGACTTAATAATTCATCTTTTCTAATTTTAGTATAAAATTCATTTACCAAAATACTTATATCCTCTCTGCTCTCTATAGTCTTCATAATCTTGTTTAAGAGTCTGTAGCAACCTTTTCTACACGTTCGGCATCATCAAGCTTTGAAAGCGTTAAGCGAATTACACTGTCTTCTCGTGCCTTTAGGTCGTGAGGGATATTCCCTTCTAAAGTAATCATTGCTCCCTTTTTCAGTAAATGGAGATTTCCAGGAGTTCCAAAATCTATTTCTCCTTCTAAGAGATGAATTATGATTGGAAATGGAGCTTTATGCTCTTTCATCGTTTGCCCCTGCTTTAATAGAATTCTAATCTCTTTTGAAAAAGAAGATTCTAAAATTACCTTTGTTACAATTCTATCCTCATTGTACTCTAAATCGTCATTAAATGATACTATTTCCATGGTTTTTGTTTTTTAGTTTGTAGTGATATATTCTTCAATGTAAGCATAAATGACAGATTAAACTTGATTTCTTATAGTTATTTCTGTCTGATTATCAGTGATTTGTAAATGAATGATGAGACGACTCAATCAAGATTGCTATTAAGGCTACTCTAAGCATTTTTAATCAAACACTCGTGATAATTTCCAATAAACTCAAATCCTATTCTTTTATAAGACTTGATAGCTACTTCATTATTTGATCTAACATTCAGACCAATATACTCAATGTTTTTTCTCAATTCATAGCATAATTGAGAGGTTAATTTATAGGAGATTTGTCGGTTACGATAATCTGGATGGGTTGCAATGTTGCCCAAGGCAGCCACTTTGTATTTTTCTGAATAGACATGAACTCCAGTGATTCCAACCAAATTACTATTATCAAAATAGCCTAGATATTTGCCTGTTCCGAGCATTCGCTTATCAAACCAATTATCTGGGTAAGCAATAGCATAGAAGTCTTTAACCATATCAAGATGCTCAATACTAAGATGCTTGATGTTATCATCTAGAACTTCATTAGGTGAGCCTTGGAGTGCCATTTTGCAGTTGTAGCCATAGTATCTAACAATACTCTCTTTCCCAAATACCTCTATCAAGTCATCACTTAAATGGGTAAGAAATGTATGTGGCAGAAGTGGTTTTATGGTTTCTAATAAATCTTTGGTTTTAGTTACGTTTTCCTGAGAACAGAATGCCAGTAAACATGGCATATCTACCGCAGCATAAAGCAATGCGATTGCTCTAATTTTACCATCAACAATATCAGCAAACCAGATTGTTTTATGCCAAAAAAAATCATCTAAATCTCCCAACAAATAGGCATTAAATGCTGGGTTGTCTATCAAGAATTTATAGATAGGTTTTTTCTCATGAAGTAGGTGGAGTGCCATTGTCTTTTATACTAATTAATTTATAAATCACTGATTATCAAACTAGTATAATCTTAGCTTTGTTTGATTTTCGTGTGGTTTTGTAAGCCTTTTAGGGTGTAAATAGTGGGTTGATTTGAGTTTATCATAAGTTAGATTTGTTGTATAGAGTACTATAATTTGTCCAGTTTTTTGATTAAAAAACTGGACAAATTAGCATTCTTTTAGAGATTAAGACTACAATATTTATCTCTTATTTATCGAGTATTACGGGCTTTACAGAATGAAAAATAAGACTTTTTTGAGTTTAGAAAAGAAGTAAATTTTTAAATTTAGCAACCTGATAACATCCCCATAAACGCAACAAACCACAATCATTTTTCCAAATATAAGAATAAACCATAAATTAAAATAGCCTTACCTTACCATTTATAATCAGATAAGAAGCAATCGGTAGTTGTTTTACATCAAACTATAGGCGAGAGTAATAGAGCTTGATAAATTACAAGATAAACTTTAAATTTACCAAAAATTAGCACTCAACTCAAAAATACGCATGCTATTGAAATTTACTCCAAACCTATTCTTATTTATCACTTTACTTTTACTGATGTCTTCCTGCCAATTAGGAAGATTTGTCTATTATAACTTTGCCAATATCACGGATTATAAAATATTTCCGTCCAAAGCAATACAAAACGAAGGGGAGAGCTTTCAGTTTTATGAAGGAAATCAGAACAGAGTACCTGATTCTCTGACACTTACATTAAAAGAGAAAAAAAGCAGAATACCTTTTGAAGAATACCTCACAGACAATAAGACCGTTGCTTTTTTGGTCATTAGAAATGATACCTTAGAGTATGAAAAGTATTTTTACAAATATGATGAAGCGTCTATTGTTGCTTCATTCTCAATGGCAAAATCGGTAAACTCTATATTGATTGGCTGTGCAATACAAGATGGATTTATTAAATCTGTAGATGAACCTATCACCAACTACCTCCCTGATTTAAAAGAAAATGGATTTGAAAAAGTAACTATCAAGCATTTACTACAAATGACCTCTGGAATAAGGTTTAATGAAAGCTATTCAAATCCTTTTGGAGATGCCGCCAGCTTTTATTATGGTAGAAATCTCAAAAGAAATGTAGGTAAATTAGAGCTTGTAAGAGAGCCAGGAACTAAATTTTATTATAGCAGTGGAGATGCTCAAATACTAGGGCTTGTGCTTGCATCTGCCCTTAAAGACAAAACCATTTCTACTTATTTAGAAGAAAAAATCTGGAAACCTATGGGAATGGAGTATGATGCAAGTTGGAGTTTAGATAAAAATAAAAACGGCGTAGAAAAGACCTTTTGCTGTCTCAATGCCCGTGCAAGAGACTTTGCCAAGCTAGGGCGATTATATCTCAATAATGGAAATTGGAATGGAAAACAACTTGTCCCCGAAGAATGGGTCAAAGAATCTACCAAAACAGACACTACTGCAGGAAGTGTAGATTATTATCAATATCAGTGGTGGCTTCCAGAAGAAGGAACGTTTACGGCACAAGGGATTTTAGGACAATTTATCTATGTTAATCCAGCCAAAAAACTCATCATCGTCAGATTGGGTAAAAAAACAGGTAAAACAAGTTCTTGGGAGTCCCTTTTTAAAGTCATTGCGAGTAAATATGACTAAAAAGACAATGTTTTTAATGATTTAAAAATAGCCACTTGTTCATATAAGTGGCTTCGCCGTTGCCTGTGTCTGCACAAGCTACTACACCGACAGAAATAAAAAATAAATCACTATCCTACTTTTTCTCCCAAGCTAAGCCGAGCGTAAATACAGGTGCAGAGTAGAGATTTTTGCGTTCATTGAGTCCATCAAAGTAACCCTGCACTTGACCAGTAAGCCTTAGTTTTTCAGTAAGTTTATAAAAAGCTCCTATACTGTAAGAGTTATAAGAAGTACCATTGGAGCGAATAAAGTCACCTGTCAAAGGCTGATTACCTACTGTAGCAAAACCGTTTAAGTGTGTATTGAGTGTGAGTTTTTGAGCAATGGTATAGCCTAATTCAAGACCATATCTGACTTGGTCATTAAATTCTTCTTCTTGGTATTTGGTTCTAAAATTATAACCTGCATGTGCAGAAATATACAAGGGAACATCACCAAAAGAGTGGGAAACTGCCAGCATTGTCCAGAGATTAAACTCTCCGTCTCCTGTGGGTAAGTTAATTCTATCTACAAATATAGACTCCTTGTTGGTCGCAAAGTTATCAGCTTTGGCAGTGGGAAACTCAGGTGCGATGATAATAGCCAAAGGAAATTTCCCTTTCAATAGGGCATATTTTAGCTGTAACATCAAATCTCCAACTCCGATGGCTGAGTCTGTATTTTTGAATTGATTGGCACGAAAGAGAGGAACGCTTGCAATGATAGTGAGGCGGTCTAGCAAACCATATTCTCCATAAAAATGAATAGAATGTTGGCTAAAAGTATTGGTAGTGAGCTTATTACCAGAGAGATTATAAAAATTATCAGAGGCAAAATAGCTATAAGAAAGCTGTAAATAAGCTGATTTTTTATCTCTTACCCAGCCACTTTGTGCTTGAGCATTGTTAAATATGCCTTCTAAAAAGAAAACAACTAAGAATAACAGAATGAGAAATGATGCTTTTTTCATGAGTTTTTAAGTTTAAAAAATAAAGCCTCTGATTATCAGAGACTTTAAATAAATAGATTTAAAAAACCAATTAGTTAAGAGGTGCATTGCCAAAAGGAATACCCGCAGAAGCACACCAAAGAATCACGTGTGTGAAATCAGCAGGAACAGCAGTATTCAATTTAAAAAATCGCTCACCGTTTTGAGTAACCGTGCCTACTATTCTGATATTAGGGTTGCCATTGCCAGGGTTAAACATCAGCGTAGCAGATTTAGAAAAATAAACAGTAACAGTACCAGTGGCTAATGCAGTAGTGAATGTAGGTGTAAATCTTAAGAAATTAACCCCTTCTGAGTCTGTTCCTAGTTGAGCCATTCCAGCAGTAGGTGTATCATTTTGAGCTGCAAAAGTACCGCTTTTAGCAGATGTAAAAGTGCCTTGTGGTAGGCTGCTATCTACGATTACTTCGGTATCATCATCATTACAAGCAGTAAAAGCGAATAAAAATAAAATAGAGATTGAGAGAAACATTAACTTTTTCATAGTACTTAATTTTTTTGTTTGATTATTATTTAAGTACAAAGTTCAAGGATAAGTATCACAGAAATCTCACAGAAGTATCAACCTTTCATATTATCCGTGTGCGGGTAGTTGAAAATAAAAAGTAGTATATTCATTGAGTTTGCTCTTGACTCGGATAAGTGATTGGTGTAGCTCAAGAATATTTTTGACGATAGCAAGACCCAAGCCTGTGCCTTTATTTTCGCCATAGTGTTTTTCTACTTTATAATACCTGTCAAATATTTTGGGGATGTCTTCCTCAGCGATTCCCTCTCCTGTATTGCTAATGCTTACCTCTATCTGATCATTTTTTTCAGCGACAGAGAGGATGATTTTCCCTCCTTGCGTGCTATGTTTGATGGCATTGATGAGTAGATTTTGAAGTACACGCTCCATCATCTTGATATCTGCATAGACAAGGGTTTCTTTACTCTCAAATTGTGCAATGATATTGAGTTGTTTTTCCTTTGCTAGAAGGGTATATTTAGAACTTACATCTTGGAGCAGTTCTGCCATCAAAAACGGTTGCTTATGAAGTTGCACTTGCTTGGCCTCAAGCTTAGAAAGCTCAAAAAGGTCACCAACCAACTTATTAAGCTGTTCACTACTTTTTAAGATGATGTTAAGGTATTTTTCTTCCTCCTCGGGGCTAAGTTTGCCTTGCTTCATCATCAAAGTCTCCACATAGCCATGAATCACCGAAAGAGGCGTGCGAAGGTCGTGAGATGTGTTGGCTATCAGTTCACGGCGGAGTTCATCTACTTTCTTGAGTTCCTTGATATTTTGGAGGATGGTATCTGCCATTTTGTTAAAAGTATAGGCGAGATTGTCTAGTTCTCCATTTGATTTAATGGGAATACGTGCTTGCAAATCCCCTTTCTCAAATTGATGCACTACTGTGATTATTTTTCTTAAATTCTGAGTAAGTAGCCAGAGAATGAATAAACCCAAAACAAAAGCAGCAATTAAGCTAAACGTAAAAAAACGTGTTCCCAAACGTAATAAATAACTATTCCAGACCGTCTCAGAGATATTCTCATATTGCTCACTGACTAGCACTATATAAACATAACCGAGTGCTTTGCCTTTTTCTTCGACTGCTACAGCCGAAAAAACGCTATTTTTCTTAGGATTTCGGGGGTCGTCGCCTAGTACAAAAGTCTGACCTTTATTTTTTAAAAATTCTTTGACAGGAGCTAGAGAAACCAATTTTAGTTTTACTTTTTTATCGAGTACTACATACGATAAGATTTCACCTTCATTATTAAGCAAATAAACCTCTATCATTGGGTTTACTGCCATCATGGAGTGCATAATGTGGTGCAAGGCTTCTTCATTTACTTTGCCATCTACGAAGGGTTTTACTTCTAAAAGCAAATGCTGGGCTACATCTGCATTGAGTCTTTGGGTCGTCTCTGCATAATATTTTTGGGCAGTATAAGCTGTAATAAAAACATGAGCCAACCCAATGAGAATCGTCAGGAGCAAAAAGACTCCAGAGATTCGCCAGAAAAGACTATTTCCCGCATTCTTGATTTGAGTGTACATAGTATTTAAAGATAAGTAATAGTGTAAATTTTATGGCTCGGTTTATATCATTGTTAAGGTATTTATTTCATTGTTAAGGTATTTATTTCATATCTCATCATTAAATCTATATCCTACTCCCCAAGTTGTCAGGATGAAGGTCGGCTTATTGAGGTCATTTTCTATTTTGCTTCTGAGGCGATTAATGTGTGCATTGACTGTATGTTCATATCCCGAAAACTCGTAGCCCCAGATAAGGTTGAGAAGCTGTTCACGGTCATAGCTACGCCCAGGGCGAGAAGCCATTAATGCCAATAAATCAAATTCTTTGGGTGTAAGTTCTATTCTTTTGCCTGAAATAGAAACTTTTCTCTTTTGAATTTCTATTTCCAGTTCTTTAAATTTGAGTATCTTTCCTTTTTTTTCGGTGTCTTGTTGGTCATCTAGGTTCATCTGCACCCTTCTAAAGATGGCTTTTACCCTTGCCAAAAACTCTCTGACACTAAAAGGCTTGGTAAGATAATCATCTGCTCCACTTTCTAGACCTAGTATTTTATCTATTTCCTCAGATTTGGCGGTGAGCATTATGATGGGCGTATGATTTTCTTTTGCTCTGATTTTTTTACAAATCTCTAGGCCATCCACTTTAGGCAACATCAAATCCAGAATAATCAAATCATATTGATTGTGAAGTGCTTTTTCAAGTCCATTTAGACCATCATACGCTACATCAACCTCACATTCTGAATCTTTGAGATGAAGCAAAAGCAAATCTGCTATGTTTTGATCATCTTCTACCACTAATACTTTTTTCATAGGGATAAATTTTTACAAAAAAAAAGTATAAGTATCACAAAAGTATCACGAAAGCCTAAAATGAAAGTTTGCGATAGATTTGAGAAAAATTTTACTGATTCTGTAGCTTAAAAAAAGTTACTGCTATTTTCAATAACAAAAATCTAAAATAGTGCCTAACATGTCCTAAATGTTGATATAATCATCTTTGTCTGAGCTTTGTAATAGAATTAGTTTTGATCCAAAAAATGAATAAATTTGTGAAAATAAACTCTATATATGATGAAAAAATTACTGATATTCGTTTTCGTACTATTTTCTGCGTATTCAATTCAAGCACAAAATGTAAGCCCAGAAGAAGAAAAAGCTGTCAAACAACTCGTACAAGACACGTTTGATGATGTTTTTTCAGATTTGGACTCTACCAAAATCAAAAAACACCTAACAGATGATTTTTTGCTCTTGGAACAAGGAGAAATCTGGAACAATGAAACTATCAAACACTACCTTGCTAGTGCTCTTAAATCAGAAAAAACACCTCAAAGAGTTAATAAATTTGAATTTATCAAATTCGTAAAATCTAAAAACTCAATCTGGGTTGCTTACCATAATTATGCAATCATTAGCATGGAGGGCAAAGTAGTAGCAGAGTTGGAATGGTTAGAAAGTGCTGTAGCCATCAAAACCAAAGAAGGCTGGAAACTACAAATGATGCATTCTACGAGAGTGAATGAGGAGTGAGATAATTCACCAAAATCACCTAAACTTTAAATCAGAGCGAACAAATTGAAAAACTTCCTGAAAATATACAGTTTAAATATCCTTGGAGAAAATATCAACAATAAGTATTAGACCAATTGCAAGAGCGTGTGCAATTAGCATTTGTAAGAATATTCAAATTATTAATACTGAGCAATATCATTTTTTTTTAGCTGAATATTGATTATTTTGCAGAGTAATCAATACTAATCCTAAACTCAAAAATAATGAATAAGATAATCGTACCTACAGACTTTTCTTCATTTGCAGACCAAGCACTTCTGTATGCCGTAGAACTTGCAAAAAAATCTGACGGTGAAGTAAGGCTATTACATATTATGCTTACCCCTGATAATACCAAGATAGAAGCTACCCGTGGACAAGTAAATATCAGTGGATATGGCGAAAATGAATATCTACTCAATGCCGTAAAAGGCTCACAAAAAAACTTAGAAAGCCTGATTGAAAGCTTAGAGTATGAGCGTGTTTCTTACTTTATCTGTGCAGGGAATGTTGGTCAAAATATCATCGAGTTTGCAGAAAAAGAGCAAGCTGACCTTATCGTGATGGGTACTCAGGGCGAAAGTGGCTATGACTCTCTTTTTGTAGGTTCTAATGCCGAAAAAGTAGTGAGACTTGCCCAATGTCCTGTGCTGACGATTCGTAAAAAACCTAAAAATGTATCTATTTCCAAAATGGTGCTTGCCTGTGATTTAGGGAAAGATCACAAGAAAGTAATTGACCAAATCAAGCAGGTTCAATCTTTATTTGATTCAGAATTACACTTAGTCTATATCAATACACCTGCAAATTTTACGTGTACACAAGATTTAGAAGAAAAAGCGGCTGCCTTTGCAACAGAACACTCACTAAGTAATTATCAATTTCATATCTACTGTGAATATGTAGAAGATGATGGGATTAATCAATTTGCAAAGTCTATTGATGCTAATTTGGTTGTATTAATTTCTCACAAAAGAAGAGGCTTTGCTCGCTTACTAGCAGGGAGTATTAGTGAAGGAGTGGTAGGTTCTGCCCAAATCCCTGTGATGACATTTAGCTTGCATTGATAAAATACTTCATACTAAATCCCTCTCCTCAGGTGAGGGATTCAGTGAGTTTAATAAACTGACTATAGCAATAGTATCAGAATAATTGTTCGATTTAGATAAGTTAAAATACTGGCTATCATTTTATTACAAAATTATAACTCATCACTCATTACTTCCTTAAAGACTCTCGACCATTATACTCATAAGGTCAGAGAGTTTCTTTTTGATTTGTGAGTATTCGCCTAAGTATCTATTAGTAATGATAGCAAAAGTCATTTTTTCACCAGAGGCACTCGTAAAATAGCCTGCATAAGCCTGTACTCTTGTCATTCCTCCTGATTTGGCTCTGAGATTGTTAGATGCCTTACCGCTATTGCCTACATTGTACATCGTGCCTGATACTCCTGCAATGGGAAGCGACTCATAAAATACTTTACCATAGGCACTTTGAGAGATTTTATACAGAATAGCTGTCAGTTGGGCAGCTGAAATACTATTGCTAAAGGACAATCCACTACCATCTTGCATAAAAAAGCCGTCAGTGTCTATGCCTTGATTCCGCCAATAAGTAGTAATTGCTTTGACTCCTGCTACAGTGCTTGCTTCTTTTTCTAGGTGAAGCCCCACTCTTTTGAGCAGTGCTTCTGCAAAGAGATTAACACTGTGAATATTGGTATAATTGACGATTTCTTTGAGAGAGGGCGATTCATGTTTATGGATGAGTGTCCTCTTATTTTCCCAAGATTTTTTATCCAAATAAAGTTGATGTGTGGTGGTAGGTTTTTCATCAATAGTAAGTTGACTTCCTTGCATTTTTTGGTGAAGCTGTTCTACCAAAAATAATGCAGGATTAGGGATACAGCCCTTGATGCTAAAAGTACCTCCTGTTGGGATAGTACCACTCACATATCGGATAGGGTCATAAGGTGCTCCCGAAATACTTGCCTCATCACCTGTGCCAGCTTCGGCTGTTTTGACTTCATTGATAAATTGGATATTAGATAAAGCAGGCTCAGTCCTTAGAATACGAGTAAGTTGCCCAATCTGGGTAGGCTGAAAATATAATTTATAAGTATTATCAAGCACATTTAAAGCTCCTGCTGGTGCACCAAAATAATTGCCTATATCTCCCCAAATCCATTGTGCAGGAGTAGGGTCAAAAGTAAATAAACTTTCATCTGCGATGATTCTTCCTTCTATTTTTTGAATACCTGCTGTTTTTATTTTTTGAGTCCATTGGCTGAGAAGAGTATTTAGAGAAGATGTTTTTAAGAGATTAGATCCAAGTGTAGGGTCTCCACTTCCTTTGATGTAAAGGTCTCCCTTTAAAACTCCTTTTTCTATCACGCCACTATAAGTTATCTCTGTCTCGAATTTAAAATCTTCTCCCAAAACTGCTAGAGCAGTCGCAGTAGTAACAGCTTTCATGACGGATGCTACGGTAAGTGTTTTTTGGGCATTTAATTCTAATAAAGGTTTTCCAGTTTTGTTAGAAACCAATGAAAAAGCCAATATTCCGTGTACTAATAAGGGGTCTTTTTCTAGTCTATCGAGAGCCTGTTTGAGAGATTCTATATCTTTTACACTTTTTGATACTTTAGAGTTATCGGTGTTTTGCTCAGGTGTGCTTTGTGAACAAGTAAGCAAAAATAAAAATACAACGGTAATGGCTATGGCAAATAATTTTGGAGTCATTGAGAATGTAAAGGTTAATTTTTTCAAAAATAAGGAATAATTCGCCAAAAAGGTCTGGCTAATAACCAATTGTTTGTATAAAATATGACTCAGTTAGAATCATAAAATGAAGTTTTTCAGGAAGTGTTATAAGTATATTTTGATGGAATAGAATCTATGGAAAGAGCTTAGGCGTTTTTCCAAATAAGAATTATAACAAATCACAAAAAACTAAGTAAGAGATTAGTTATTAATTATTGGGTTATTAAGCTGTTGATAATGAGCATTTTGGTCAAAATAAATATCCATTTATTTTTAAACTATTACTAAGGCAATGGTTAAAAAGCCTCTAATTTATATTTTAATTACTTATCTTTTATATTTAGCCTTGTGTTCAATGTGAGCATATTTCAATATAGCCACGAACACAACTCCACCCACAGCATTTCCCAAAGTGGCAATCCCTTGTACTCGCAGATAGTCTAAAAAGGATACTTTGTCGGTTAATAAAAATGCTGTAAAAACTTCAATTGAACCTACAATAGAATGATGAAGGTGTCCCATACCAATTAAAAACGTGATGATAAAGACGATAAAAATAGTGCTAATAGTTTCTTTGGAGGCTGTTACGAGCCAAGAGAGCATTCCCATTAACCAGCCTGCAATGATTGCACTCACAAAGATATGCGTGGAATGAGGACTAGTCATCTTTAAAACGATTGCTTCGATATCCTTGATAGCTATCAAATCCATTCCTACTATCATATAGACAAGGATAGCCGAAAATAAATAACCTCCCAGAATATTCCCTCCATAGACGATTCCCCAGACTCTTCCTAGACTTTTTAGAGAGGCTGATTGATTTAATACAGGTAGGGTTGCTAGTGCAGTATGCTCTGTAAATAGCTCTGATTTGCCAATCACAACGAAAATAAAGCCTACAGTATAACCTGATGCCAAAATCACCGTCAGAGCAGATTCAGAAACAGAATCTGCAAATAGATGATGCAATATACCTAAAAGAAATACACTAAATCCTACTTCTAGTCCAGCAGAAAAGGCTGAAAAAAACAAGCGTAACGGAGGACGATTATGTTCTTTAAGACCAATCTCAATCTTTTCTTCTAGGATTTTATCTACTGATTTGGCTTTATCGGAAGATTCTGATTCTTCTTCATTTTCTGATTTTTCTTTATTTTCTAATTCTTTCATAAAATTATAGCATAGGTTTTTATATAAATTATCTATCTCCAAGGAAAAACAAAGCTTATGATTGATTATTCTAAGTACAATAAATATTAGTGATTTGTTAGGAGAAGTTTTAAAATCAAACTTAAATTCTATAAAAAAATGAAATGATTGATTTGTTACTTAAATACCTCATAGAATATAAGTAGAATACCAAAAATAAAATACTCATTATCAGGTAATTAGACATTATTACGATTTTATTTGTAGAGGTGCAACCGAAGACGCTTGCACCAGTATTTATCTCGTTCAAGCGTCTTCGCTTGAACGGTATTTATCAATATAAAAACATCGTAATAAACTCTATTAAGAACTAAAATTCATCACTTATATCTCATAAGCCACTAAAGTATTTACACTCAATAAAAAATGAATAAACCAGATTACTTGTTTGGCAGTATCAAAAAAATTAATTTTGTGTTTCAGATTTTCTAAAAATACAAAAACTGTATGAACTCAGACCTAGACCTTCTTTACAATGTCTATTTATCTGCCTCAGAAGTCTCTACGGACAGCCGTAAAATCACTGATGGATCATTATTCTTTGCTTTAAAAGGAGAAAACTTCAATGGTAATCTCTATGCAGCAGCAGCTCTAAAAAAAGGTGCTTCCAAAGTAGTGATAGATGAAATGCCTGAGGGAGGTTTACCTGAAAACTCTTTTTTTTTGGTAGAAGATGTCTTAAAAACTTTACAAGACTTAGCAAGACATCATCGCCGTAAATTGGCTTTACCCATCATCGGTGTAGGTGGGTCTAATGGCAAAACCACTAGTAAAGAACTTATCCGAGACGTTTTGGCTCAAAAATATCGAACCTTTGCTACTCCAGGCAATCTCAATAACCACATAGGCGTACCTTTAAGTTTGCTACAAATAAAATCTGATATAGAAATCGCAGTGATAGAATTGGGAGCAAATCATGAAGGAGAAATTGCTGAACTTTGCCAGATAGCCGAGCCAAACTATGGCATTATTACCAATATAGGCAAAGACCATTTAGAAGGTTTTGGGAGTGTAGAGGGGGTAGCACGTGCCAATAGTGAGTTGTTTTATTTTATACTCAAAAATGAAGGGAAGGTCTTTGTAAATACTTTAGAAGAACACCTGTCCAGAATGGCATCAAGGTTTGATTCTCCCATCACTTATCCCCAAAAAGGAGATTATTTTGAAGCTGAACTTTTAGACGCTGATTTTTTTGTAAAATTTAAGACAGAAAAAGAAGAGGTAATAGATACACAGCTTTTTGGTGATTATAACTTTAGCAATATTGCCACTGCTTTGTGTATAGGTAAGTATTTTGAAGTGCCTTCTGAGTTAGCAAATCAGGCAGTTGCAGACTATGTCCCTCGTAATAATCGCTCACAGGTATTGCACAAAAGGACAAATACTGTTTTATTAGATGCCTACAATGCCAACCCAAGCTCGATGCAACTTGCAGTACACAACTTTGGAAAAGTAAAACACAAACCTAAGATGATTATAGTGGGAGATATGAATGAGTTGGGTGAGACAAGTGAAACAGAACATGAGCAACTAGGAAAAATAGTAGCTGAATACGATTTTGATACAGTGGTGTTTTTTGGAGAACTGATTTCTCCTGCTTTGCTTTCAAACCCCAAAGCATACTATTTTTCAGATAAATTTTCTTTGCACAATTGGCTACAAGACCGTAAATCAGAGGAAACTTACTTTCTCATCAAAGGCTCTCGAGGCGTTAAGCTAGAAACGGTGATTGATTTTATTTAAGTAGATGGTCAAAATTAGTTTACATTTTAAATTTATATAAATAGCTGATTATCAGTTATTTAATAGAAAAATTCATCATTCACCATTTATAACTCATCACTTATCTTACTTAGGCTTTTGTTTTGATTGCCAATAATTTAAAAAGAAGATACCACCCAGTACTACTATGAAAAGAAGGGTGGAACTATATATCAAAGCTTGTCTCCATCTTTTTTGTTCTTCTACTCTTTTAAGTAGTTTCTGCATGAGTTTACGATTATCTTCTCGATCTACTTGCCGTTCATTCTCTTGTTTTTGAAGATAATTGGAGTCTAATTTTAGTTGTTCTTTGGAGGAGAGAGTATCAGATGGCTGATTACGCTCAGTCTGAGCCTGAGAATTGTAGAATATCAATAAAATTAATAATAACAAAAAAACCGTTTTGCTTCTTAGGCTCAACAAGATAGTTTTGTGAAACGAGGGATGCAAAACGGTTTTTTTTATCACAGTAATCTTTATTTTTTAAGAGCTTCTACCATTGTTGCACCAATATCAGCAGGTGATTCTACCACACTGATTCCACATTCTGCCATAATAGCCATTTTAGCGGCAGCAGTATCATCATCACCACCTACAATAGCTCCCGCATGACCCATTTTACGACCTTTAGGAGCAGTCTGACCAGCAATAAAACCTACTACAGGCTTAGTGCCATTGGCTTTAATCCAGCGTGCAGCTTCTGCTTCCATGCCTCCACCGATTTCGCCTATCATAATGATTCCATCAGTTTCGGGGTCATTCATAAGTAATTCTACAGCTTCTTTGGTAGTAGTACCTATGATAGGGTCTCCACCAATACCGATACAAGTAGATTGACCTAAACCAGCTTTAGTAATCTGATCTACAGCTTCATAAGTAAGTGTTCCTGAGCGAGATACGATACCTATTCTGCCAGGATTATGGATAAATGCAGGCATAATTCCTACCTTGGCTTTGCCTGGAGAGATTACACCAGGGCAGTTAGGCCCAATAAGACGTGAATTTGTACCTTTTAGATATTCTTTTACAGAAATCATATCCTTAGTAGGGATACCTTCTGTGATACATATAATTAGTTCTATCCCTGCATCTGCTGCTTCCATAATCGCATCTGCTGCAAATGGAGGTGGCACAAAAATAATTGATACATTAGCACCTGCTTTCTCTACGGACTCTGCTACTATATTAAATACAGGCTTATCTAGGTGAGTCTGTCCTCCTTTGCCTGGAGTAACGCCTCCTACTACATTGGTGCCATATTCTATCATTTGACCAGCGTGAAAACTTCCTTCCGATCCAGTAAAGCCTTGGACTATGATTCGGGAATTATTATCAATTAAAACACTCATGGGTTCAAAATTTTAAGTGATGATTTTTACAAAATTTTTTTTTTATGGTTTGAAAACCAAATTTTGACCCTAAATTAAACAATTGATTTGAAACTACTGGTAGATAGGCGAAAAAAAAGAAGAATGATTGTATTGAAGAATGGTTTTATGGTTGAATCGGAATCCAACAATCCAACTATTTAACCATAAAGCAATACAGTAATATGGCAATGTAACCATAAAGCAACATAACAATACAAAGTTTTTTATTATTTTTGAAAAAATAAAATTTCATAACATGGCACGAATACTTACTGGAATACAAAGCTCTGGTCGTCCGCACTTAGGCAATTTACTTGGTGCAATTCAGCCTGCCATTGCTTTATCTGAAAATCCTGACAATGATTCCTTCTTTTTTATTGCTGATTTTCATTCTCTCACGAGCATCAAAGATGCAAAACTCAGAGAAGAAAACACACAGGCAGTTGCTGCGGCTTGGCTTGCGTGTGGCTTTGATACAGAAGCCAATACTTTTTATAGACAATCACATATCCCCGAAGTAACGGAGCTGGCTTGGTATTTATCTTGTTTTATGCCATATAGTCGTCTTAAATTAGCACATTCTTTTAAAGATAAATCTGATAAACTAGGAGATGAAAGCATCAATGCAGGGTTGCTCAACTATCCAATCTTGATGGCAGCAGATATTTTGATGTATGATGCCAATTTTGTGCCTGTAGG
>JBBRUH010000052.1:0-16713 GCA_038248005.1 Cytophagales bacterium
ATCAAGGTTTTATCCGACTATTTAACCAAAACAGTATATTAGTAAAAAGGAAAAAATAAACTGCTCAACAAATGACTTTTGTACTTCATATACGCAGGATATAGACCTTTTTGGATTATTTTATTTTTGTAACTTTACTTAGGAATCTGAAGTTGTGTCAAAAGCTGAAATCTGAGGTAGTTCGTGAAGACACAAACCACTGAAAAGAAATTGTTATTTGCCACTGAAACATGCAACTGTTATATGTTACTGAAATTAATCAGATTTTAGTTCTATGATGATTCTTTCTTTTTCTTGTAATTGGTCTAAGAAGTCAAGCTTCATTTTTTCCATTTTATTTCTAGCTTTTCCTTCTACTTCTCTGATACGGTTTACTACATCACGGCGGCTCATCTGTAGTTCAGTGAGTTGCTCTTTGATTTTAAACTCTTGTTCTTTTTGCTTGGTGATGTCATAGCCTACTATATTGATGATTTCTATCAGTCCTTCTTTGCTTAAGACTGGGTAGATAACTTCATAAATCCAGAACTTTTGACCAGTTTTGGTGTACCTCACAAATTCTCCTTTTACAAACTGCCCACCTATCACATTGGCCCATTCTTTCAGCACATTCTCTTCTTGTGCTCTTTTCCCTAGCAAGATACTAAAATGTTTTCCTACCAGCTCATTAGCAGTGTATCCTGAGATTTTGAGCACAAGGTCGTTGACTTTGGTAAAGATTCCTTGTTTGTTAAGTTCCATTCTGATGAAGGAGTTGTCAAGAGCCTTAAGCTGTGCTTGCATCTGTGCAGCACCTTGTCTTAGTTTGGTCTGAGTAGAAATAAGTACCTCCATATTTTGTCGGTTTTCTTCTTCTTGTGCAGCCATTCTCTCCGCCATGAGTTGAGATTCATGGAGTAGCTGTTTGGTTTCTGCATCTACTTTGAGCCTAGCAATGGTAGCTGAGATACTTTCTGCCACACGCTTAATAAAATCTATCTGGTATTCTTCAAAAAAATGAAAAGATGCAAGTTCAAGCACACCTACTAGTTCTTCGTTGGTAATAAGTGGAGCTAGTAAGATACATTTAGGCTTAGATTTACCTAAACCAGAGGTGATTTCAGCGTATTTTTCTGGAATATCAGTAATGACTTTGAGCGTGCCTTCTCTCCAAGTTTCACCTACTAGACCTTCACCATATCCAAAAGATTTATCAGGATATTTACTGCGTCCGAAAGCATAAGCAGAACGTAAAACAAGGGTAGGAGTATGGTCAGTATTGTTTTCAAGCACAAAAATCCCTCCTTGTTGTATGTTTATATAGCTCACAAGATATCCTAGCACTGCTTCGTAAAAATTTTTATCTTCTTGTTGGCTATTGCGGAGTATCTCCGAAAATTGTGCATATCCTTCATTAAACCAGTTGCGGCGGCGGTTTTCAGTTGCAATCAGTTGCAAACTTTCACGCATACCGCTGAGGGCTTTTCCTAGCATTCCTTTATCATCAAATACTCTAATGTGTGTATCAAATTCACCTTGCCCTACTTGATCTGCTAGTTCTTTAAGGCGAATAAAACTTTGCTTGAGTTCATTTAGATTATTTCGAAGGGCATTGGTTTCTTTATAGGTTTCAGGCAAAGGCTCAGGCAAGTCACCTTCCAAAAGTTCTTTGATATAAGTATTCATCATAGATTGCTCTCTAAATACTTGTCTCAATAAAATATAGGTGATAAGAACACCCACTATGAAAGAAATAATCACTGCTAACAAGCTAAAATCACGAGAACGCTCTGCACTAGTCTCAATTTCTTGAAGTGCAAATTTGAGGTTACTTTCCTGACTAGCAGCTATGTTGAGCAGATTAAGACGAATTTTATTTAGCCTTAGGTCAAAGTTTTTATCAATAGTGCGTAATCTGTTGTTTTCACTCTTAGGCTCGGTAAACTCACTTTGAAAGAAAGAGTCCCATTGCTCCTGTAAAAGCACTAAATCACGTCTAACTTGCTTTACTCGGTCTTGTGTTTCTGTATCTTCTATGCCTTGAGCTAGCCGCCCTAGTGAGTCTGTAAATACTTCTAAACGGCTTTGCCACACTCCCTTAGCACGTGCGGAGATATGTTTGTAATCTAACAAAAGATAATTATAGCCCAGATAAGCAGCATAATTAAGCTCTGCCTCCACACGCAGAGCCGTGCTTTGTACGGAGCGATACTGCACTACTTTTTGACGGGTAGCCTGTCGTAGATTATGAAGCTGATAATAAATCGCTCCTACTCCTAAGCCCAAAGCCAAGAAAAGCAAAGCATACCAACCAATTAAGCGACGTAAGAGAGAAATTTTTATCATAAAATCTTTATTAAGTTACCTGTGAAAGCACAAGTAGCAGCTCAAAGCAAAAACCTTTTATAAGCCAATGATAACAATACATAAAAAACGGCTCACAGTCTTTTCTACAAATTTAAAGATTACCTTTCAAATACAATGCAGTTTTTTTAAAGATAAGGTCTATTCATCAAGGAATTTGTTAAGTTGCCTGTGAGAACACAGACAACGGCTTAAAAAAAAGCATAGACAGGACGTCTATACTTTTTTTAAGTGAGTTTTTAGCTTGTTTCTCCTCTGCTCTGAGGGAGACCCATCTCGCCAGTTTGCTGTTGTGGGGGAAGAGGATTAGACCGAAATGGGGATTCTGTTGTATCACTTGACAATTTTGTCGCTTTTTTAAAAATAGAACTTTAGACAACTTCTTTTTAAAGATTTTTTGAATTTTGCTAATATTTTTTGTGCGTTCGTAACGTTACTTATACATTAATACTGAGTTGAGATGATGTATTCATATCGGTCTTTTGACTGAAGTCAAATAATCTGGACAGCAGGTTCGAATCCTGCCGACTCAGCTTTTTTACAAACTTATTTCTACCATAGCATACATGTCTTTCAAGTCTATCTCATTTTTGAAACATTCTTTATAAATTATGCTTTGTTTCATATTTTCTAAAATTTCTCCAATTCTTTTTGCCCAATGATCATTACTACTTTCTTTGTCAGTCTGGTTTCTCAATAAATAATAACGTATCATTCCTGCGAATAAGTCTGCGATTTGTAGTAGCGTGAGTTTTACTTTTAAGTCTTTGATAATGAATGAGTTAGGTTGATATTTTCAATACTGCAAAAAAGTTCTTACTTTTGATTTTGCATTATTCTAAGTTAAGAACCTTAAAACACGAGCATTCAAAACATAGAAGTACAAAAAATTTTATTGTGAATTTACTCGCAAGCTTGATTGCATATACTTTCTTAGATAAAAAACCAAGTATCCAACAGTATCAAGAAATTATAGAACTGGAAGAAACTAAAAAAACAGCACTTATTTAGGATATGAAACCAAAACTCACGTTATTATGGATAAATGGGGCTGATTGGTTTTGACTGGATTAGGCTTGTATGAAGTGGGTAAATGTTCTAGCACGAACCACCTCTCTACACCATTAATGGAAGCAGTTTTTTCTAGGACGTGGGTTCGAACCCCACCAGCTCCACAAAGATATTGTTATGTTTTGATGCCTTCTGCTTCGGCAGACTCTGTTGAAAAAGAGTAGTTTCTGTAGCAAACCTAGGATATAGAAACGAAGAGCCAACCGTAGAGCTAGGGTGAGGGTTGGGGGCATTGAGTATAACATAATAAATGAAGATATGAACACAAAATCAAGCGAAATCAATAATGAGCAAACTCTATTAGGTTTAGGCTTTGAGGCAAGCTAGTGCGAGAGGTGAAGTTATTGGAAGAGTATCGGCAGAGTTTGATAAGTGAGCCAGTGTTGGGGAAAATAGAGGTATGAGATATTTTTTAAAATCAAAAAAGAATTGTAATTTATACAAAATAACTAAGTTTGTATAGACATGGTAAATAGAGAATACATATCACTTAAAATAGAAGGCAAAAGAGAGGGGCAAAGTCTTCACCCTGCTTTGATAGATATTGCTGAGATTAAAGAAATCTTAGGAGATATTGAAGATTTACTTTTTCCTTATGTCCAAGACCGTAAAGGGCAGACCATCTCTTATCAATTAAAAGAAGGCTCTATACTACATAAGTTTATCGTTCCTGCGGTCATAGCCATTGCGTTCCAAAGCATCATCAACCGTGTGATAGAAAACAATGACCTCAGTATCTTAGACAAAAAACAAGTAGCAGTTTTAGAAAAATACCAAGCAATGGCTAAGGAGAAAGATTTTCATTTTTCTTTGATGACTTCTGAGGACAGCCAAAGACAAATAAAAATCAATAAAAATACTTCCTTTAAAAAACAAGAAACTATCTGGGTAGATACAGAGCAATATATCTATGGTGATATATACAGTGCAGGAGGTAAAGACAATAGCAATATCCATATCAATACAAGTGATTTTGGTACACTTATCATCAAGACTAATAAAGAGCAAACAAAGAAAGCAGGAGAGTTACTCTACCAAGAAGTAGCATTACTCGTAAAAGCCAAGCAAAACCTTGATACGGGTGAGCTGAAAACGGTAGTTTTATTAGACTTTGAGAACCCTACAGCACAGTATGATGAAACAGAGCTTAATGCAATCATAGAGAGGGTTTCTCCTAAATGGAAAGATATATCAGTAGATGAGTGGTTAAACGAAATGAGGGGAGAGGCAGATGCGTAGTGTATTATTAGATAATTCTTTTTGTCTGAGATTAGTCAATGAACATGATGAGTATCATCAAAATGTAAAAGACTATTTTAAGTATTTCTTAGAAAATGATATTACGATGTATCTGTCTAGTGTTGTATTTGCAGAATATTGTGTACGCAATCAAGCCAAAGATTTCCCCCTAAAACAAGTACGGACACTCACTTTTGATATGCGAGATGCAGTACTAGCAGGTAAAATATGGGAATTTGTGCATTATCAAAATCTAGGCAAGGAAACTTCAAGAAGCAGAGATACAAGTCAAAGATGATTGTAAACTATTCGCTCAAACCTGTAATAGGCAGATAGATGCCTTTATCAGCAAAGACATCACTTCTTATAGAAGATATGTTGAGCCAATTAATAATCAACCTGAGCTATCTTGTAAATTTGACTTCATAGACTTAGTCATTCCTTATAAGACTTATTTTAAGATACCTCCTGAGTTATTTGACTAAAACCAAAACCTTCATTTTTCACTTCTTAACCCTTTTCCCTATGGCTATCCACACAGAATATACTTTTGAAACAGAAATCGTAAACCATCTTAGTCAGAATGGTTACAGAGTGGGCAAAGCCAGTGATTTTGACAAAGAACTAGCAATGGATAGAGCTTTGGTATTGGGGTTTCTCAAAACCCAAACAAAGGATTGGAAAGCAATCTCAAAAGTCTATGGCAATGAAGACCTCGGTGAGCCATCCCAAATACTATTTTTTCTACTCCTAACTCCGCACTTCTGTTCATGATAGCATCTAAACCTGAGATGGTATTTTCACCACCTTCTAATGAGAACCTTTTCTGCCCTACATACTTGGTATGCAAGAAATTTTCAAAAACTACGACCTCATTCAGTTTCTGTAAGTATTTTTCATTGCAGTCATTAAATGCCCTTTTCTTCTGCTTTCAGGTATTACAAACCAATGTATGTCTTTCTTCATATCCATTACAATCCCAACATAAGAACCTGATTTATCTCTAATAGCATAGTATGTATCAGGACTAACTTGATTGTTTATCTCTGATTTATCATATATGCCATCCCATATCTCAATAAAATCTACTTATTTTGTAAGACTTTTACGCTTGAATACAAAAGAGATATTGTTTCTATTTAGGTTATTGATTATGGCTTGAAGGTCTTGGTTATCCATTTAGTTAGTCAGGATTTACAAGCTTGAAGGTCTTGGTTATCCATCTAGTTAGTCGGGATTTACAATCCCGACTTCAGAGTATAAGATTTCTAATCTATCTAGTTATTCGGGATTTACAATCCCGACTTCAGAGTATAAGATTTCTAATCTACTCTGACTAGCAGAGGTTTAGTTCTTTATCTCCAAACTCTACTCTTGTTTTCAAATGATTTAGTTCAAAATATTTCATTTTATCCTCTCTTTGGAGTTGTGATACAAGAATACTTTGATGGATATTATATTCTCTGCTTAGTGATATAATCACTTTTTCATCAAAGTGGCTCATGCCACTTAGCTTGTTTCTAACTTTATCAGGTATCAAAGTGCGAGCAGCAAAATCATCGGCTTCTTTTTCCTTCTCAAAGTCAGGGTTAATTTCTGAGATACCCTCAAGAAAAATATCTTTTTTCCCGTGAAGAAGTACGTGTGCTAATTCGTGATAGAATGTAAACCAAAAAGAATTGTAATCTTTATTTCTATCCGTAATTTGTATAAGGGGGTTAGTATTTCCTTGAATCCATCTCGTAGCACCATAAATTGGGGCTTTTTCAATAAGGGACATATATACAAGTGCAATTCCTAACTCAGCACAAATATCTCTAAGTTGTATAAGCCAGTCAATAGGTTCTTCATAGCATAGTTTTTTTATCTTATCTAAGTTATTTCTCACCTCTTTTACTCCTTTAAAGGGTGCTAAAGATAATTTTTCTGCTTCAATTTCACCCAAACGCAACCATACAGAAATAGCCTCAGGGTGCGTAGTATGGCGAAGTTCTATTTTGAAAGCCAATGAGTTATTTTTGTAGATATTACTCCATTCGTCTGGAGAGGCTACCCTAAAAAATTTCAACAGAGCTTGTACCATTTCTCCCTTAGCCTCACTACCTGATGGAAGTATGCCACATTTTTTGAGAAAATTTAAAGGAAATTTGGATAACCAATCCTCACATTTAATCAGGTACTCCATTTGTTCTATTTTAAATAACTCATCTCTATATTCTCTTTCCAAGTTATTCCAAAAACTTGCAGGAATACCAAGTACATATTCTAATTTTAAGGCTGTTTCTTTTGTAAGAGGAGCTTTGCCTTTAATTAGTTCGTTAAGTTTTTCCTTTGACCTTCCTAATCTCTCTGCCAACTCTGCCTGAGTCATATTAATATCATCAATTATTTCTTGAATGGTATCGCCTGGGTAGGATAGTAGGTCTTTTTTTGCTTGTAGCTTATGGATTTGATTCATTGTGTTAATGGTTAATGTGGGTCTTCAACGGAAATTATTTTGATGTTAAGTATGTTTTTTAAATCAACACTCCCATCTTCTAATTTTGGTATGGGTTCTTCATTGGTTTCAAAACATATCCTCCAATTTTCTTGAATATCTATTGACCAAGTTTCTTGTCTATTACCCTTATATGGATGCAGCCTCAAAGGAGGAATCTTTGAAATAACATCTAAATTATCAGCACTTTTTAGTTGAGTTATTCTTTGTTTCACCTTTTTGGCAATCTTTCCAAAAGACTTTATCATTTCAGTATCATCAGTCAATTTCTTTTTTAGCTTCTTATTCTTATACGTTATTTCCATTGCAAAGTTAATAAACTATTTACTTAAAAAGTTAATTATTTTTAAAAAACTTGAAATATATTGGAATGGTATTCTTAATATAGGATTTGTGTGTATTTCCACCAGTCGAAATTAACAAATCCACATAACTTTATAGCATAATATCCCCAAAACCACTGCACAAGCAAACAACTTGCACAGTGAATTTTGAAGAAAAGTTAAGTTATAGTTCTCATCGTCAAGTTTTACAAGAAGCTACCTACCTACATAAAAACTTATTGGACAGGATTTTAGGATTAACAAGATTTCAAGGGACAGGGTCGCTGTGAGCGACCCTGTCCTTAAAAAATGAGGTTTAGTGCCCCTTTTTTTAATTCTTGATCTGGAGAACTATATCTCATTTAAGAACCACAAGCCTCACAATCTGGATCATCTATGGAGCAAGCTGGGCCCGATGTGTCTTGGTCATCAAGGCTGATGTTTCCATTTTGTGCTACCATATTAGAGATTTGACTTGTTTCTGCAGTAGCCATTACTTCCTCAGATTCAGCTTCGGTTACTACCTGATTTACTTGCTTTTCTACTGTAAACTTGATAGCATCTACGGCTGCTTTGGTGCGTAGATAATACATACCTGTTTTTAAGCCCTTCTTCCATCCGTAAAAGTGCATGGAAGTTAGCTTAGAAAAAGTAGGAGATTCTACGTGAAGGTTTAGGCTTTGGCTTTGGCAGATAAAAGCACCTCTATCAGCTGCCATATCTATGACAGACTTCTGCTTAATCTCCCAAGTTGTTTTATAAATATCTTTTAAGTTCTGAGGGATTTCAGCAATATTTTGCACAGAACCATTTTCACCGATGAGTTTATTTTTCATCTTATCATCCCACAGACCTAGTTTGATAAGGTCTGTCAGTAAATGTCTATTCACTACTGCAAACTCACCTGAAAGCACTCTACGCATATAAATATTAGAAGTATAAGGCTCAAAGCATTCATTATTTCCTAAGATTTGCGAAGTAGAAGCTGTAGGCATAGGAGCTAATAAGAGAGAGTTACGAACGCCATTTTTAATGATTTCACTTCTTAGTGCTTCCCAATCCCAGCGACCCGACTCAGGTTTCACTCCCCACATATCAAACTGAAAAATACCTTGTGAAATAGGGGAGCCTTCATAACTTTGATAAGTGCCATCTCTCTGAGCAAGCTCCATAGAAGCAGTCAAAGCAGCATAATAAATCGTCTCAAAAATATCTTTGTTAAGCCCTTTTGCTTCATTTGACTCAAAAGGCATTCTGAGCATAATAAAAGCATCTGCCAAACCTTGGACACCTATCCCAATAGGGCGATGACGCATATTAGAGTTTCTAGCTTCTGGAATAGGATAATAATTGAGATCTATGATTTTATTAAGGTTATAAGTAATGGTCTTAGTTACCTCAAATAATTTTTGATGGTCAAAACGTCCATTAATCACAAATTTAGAAAGGGCAATAGAAGCCAAGTTACAGACTGCGGTCTCATCGGCTGCAGTGTATTCCATTATTTCAGTGCATAAATTAGAACTCTGTATAACCCCTAGGTTTTTTTGGTTAGATTTCTCGTTGGCTGCATCTTTATAAAGCAAATAAGGAGTGCCTGTTTCTATTTGAGATTCTAATATTTTAAACCAAAGGTCTTGTGCTTTGACTACTTTGCGATGTTTGCCTTCTCTCTCGTACTTTTCGTATAATTCTTCAAACTCTTTTCCGTAAGTAGTATGTAAGCCAGGTGCTTCGTGGGGGCAGAATAATGACCAAGTGTCACCTGCTTCTACTCTCTTCATAAACAAATCAGGAATCCAGAGGGCATAAAATAAATCTCTTGCACGAGCTTCTTCTTTACCATGGTTTTTCTTCAAATCTAAGAAATCAAATACATCTGCATGCCATGGCTCTAAGTAAATTGCAAATGCTCCTTTGCGTTTGCCACCTCCTTGGTCTATGTAGCGGGCAGTATCATTAAACACTCTTAGCATCGGGATAATGCCATTGCTGTAGCCATTAGTTCCTTTGATGTATGAACCAGTCGCACGTATATTATGAATAGAAAGACCAATCCCACCAGCAGATTGAGATATTTTAGCACAGTCTTTCAGCGTATCATAAATCCCATCAATAGAATCTTCTTTCATGCTCACCAAAAAACAGCTACTCATCTGTGGCTTAGGTGTGCCAGCGTTGAATAGAGTAGGAGTCGCATGCGTAAACCACTTCTCAGACATTAAATTATAAGTCTCTAAGGCTGCCTCTATATCTTCTCCGTGGATTCCTATAGCCACACGCATAATCATGTGCTGAGGTCTCTCCACTACTTGGTTATCCATACGCAAGAGATAAGAACGCTCTAAGGTCTTGAAGCCAAAATAATCATAATTAAAATCACGATCATAAATGATGGCAGAGTTTAACTCATTGGTATATTTTTTTGCGACTTGGTAAGTTTCTTCAGAAATAAGCCCTGCATTTTCGCCTGTTTTAGGGTCAATGTATTCATAGAGCTTTTTCATGGTGCGTGAAAAAGATTTTACCGTATTTTTTTGGAGATTAGAGATGGCGATGCGTGCTGCCAAGATTGCATAATCAGGGTGAACTGTGGCAAGGGTAGCACAAATTTCGGCTGCTAGATTGTCTAGTTCTATAGTCGTTACACCATCATAGATACCATTAATTACCTTCATGGCAATCTGCACAGGATCTACATAATTTCTATTAAGGCTATAGCATAATTTTTCGATGCGTGCCGTGATTTTATCAAATTTTACCGGTTCTGTCCGGCCATCTCTCTTTACTACTTCCATGTATGTCTAGTTTATGATGTGGGTAAAAATTAAAGCTATTTTCAAATATAAATCAAAAATTGGGCATTTTCATGGGTTTTTGGGAGCTAAAAAAAGATGATTTTCTAAGGGCTTGATTTTCATGGGTTTTAGGTGAAGAAATTTTTTGAAAAAAAAAGTGAGTTAAGTCTTGAAGCTTTACATTCAAAATCTCGTGCCTAGAAATTGAAGAGGTTGTACTGTTTTTCTTGAAAAAGTTCCGTTATTTTAGAAAAAATTACAATTTTATTTCTTGAAACTTTGAGCAGGTAATTTAAGGTGAAATTAGGTGAGTAAGGGAGGATTTGCCAAGAAGTAGATTTCTTGGCGATTACTTATCTGGAAACGAAGAGTGTAAAGCTCTTAGTGTAGATAGATGATTAAAATTAGTTTGCACTTTAATCTTGAATGTGCGTGTTATAGAAAACTGACTATCAAAATCTTCTAAAAAACCTCATCACTCATCATTTATAACTCATAACTCAATTAAGGAATAATTTTCATCTTGACACTTACAACTCCTGCCTGAATCATGTCTATTTTTTTGGCGGCAGCTTCTGACAAGTCTATGCTTCTTTTAGAATTTGAGGGCATGCGGTCATTGATGTGGACGATTACTTTTTTACCGTTTTTCAGATTTTCTACTTCCACTTTGGTCTGAAAGGGAAGCGTTTTATGTGCAGCTGTTAGTTTGTTTTTATCATAAATCTCCCCACTGGCAGTCGCTCTGCCATGAAGGCTATTGGCATAATAAGAAGCTTCTCCAGAGGAGATGCCTGCAGCAGTCCCCGTGGTTTTGGTAGGTTGGAGGAGTTCGCAACTAGTCAAAAAAAAGATGAGCATTAGGCTCATCCTGTAGTTATTTTTTAAAAAATATTTTTTCATTTTTCTGAATCTGAATAATTATCTACTTTAAACCTTAACTTCCTTAATTATACGTAATAGTTCTTCAAAGGGTAATGTTATATTTGTAAGGGTGGGTTCAGTATGCTTTTTTTCTCATGTAAATACTCTTACAATGATTTTCAAATTTTGAAAACATTACATTTATAACACTACCGATAATAATACAGTCAAGCTGAATATAGAGTCATTAAACATTTTGTTTCCCCCAAAAGGTCTTTTTATGAGCGTAGAGTGTATGGGCTTTATTGAACCTGAAACGGGAATAATTATTACAGATGATAGTGTTGATGATAGAGTAAATCTATTCAAAAAGGCTATGAGTATTGGGTTTTATAAAGTAGAGCAAAACGAAGCTTGGTGGCGAAGAGGCGACTTGAATAATGTAGAATACTGGTGGATGCCAGATGACAAAAAAGCAAATGGCTATGGTGCGAGGTTCGCATATGGTCTAAGCCTGATAGAAGTAGAGGATGAATAAATCAAAGGCTTATTAGATCTTTGATTATTGAATAATAATGCTAAAAATTAACTTTATGAAATTATATAAACTTATATTCCTTCTCCCAATTTGTGATATTATTACACTTAAAGCACAAGAGCGTATCGTATTAAAGGTCATAAATAAACAAGACAAATCTCCTGTAACTTACGCCAATATTCAAGTAAAAAATAAAAGTTTGGGTACTTATTCTAATGAACAAGGAAAGTTTGAACTCAATCTAAATATTGAAGATACTTTACTTATATCTTCAATAGGATACGAGAAACTTGAGATTCCATTTTCATCTATCAAAAATACCACTATTTATTTTCAAGAAAAATCTACACTTCTCAAAGAAATAAAGGTTTTTCCAAAAAAAGAAAGTCCTCTCATAGAAGTAGGTTACTTCAATAAAAGGGGAAAAATATTCTTAAAATGGGGATTGCATCCAAATTTGATAATGCAGTTTACATAGAGAATACTTATAAATCAACTAATTTTCTGATACAAAAAGTAAACTTATCTATCAAGAAAGAAAATGAAGATGTGACCATTTTAAAAATACACCTTTATAATGTGCACATTCAAGTTTTAACTGCAACATACAAAAAGTAAATCATTATACTTGGTCTCGGCAGTTGAGACAAGACTAGGTATTTTTTCACTCCCACTTACATTTTGTCCCATTAATTCCGATTGGTATGTAAATCTACCCACACGCACTAAAATATTGGTAATGGATTAGGCTTTTGATATGGAATTATATTTTGAGTAAATCTACACAAAAAAAATTATCAGACCAATAATGGTAAGTAAAGTTACAAAAATAAAATAATCCAAAAAGGTCTATATCCTGCGTATATGAAGTACAAAAGTCATTTGTTGAGAAGTTTATTTTTTCCTTTTTACTTATTGAACTTAGAGTAAAATAAATAATCAAATTCATCACCCTTACCCACCCCAAAAAAATCTATAAAACAGCTTTAACCATGTAACTATTTCATAAAAAAATATAAATAAAAAAATATCAACCATATTAAGTTGAAATAAACTTTGAAATATCAGAAAATATCCCAACTTTTATATGTTAGAAAAGTAAAAATGATGATAAATTCATCGAGAATCTTATGATGAACATTAAATTAGACCTAGAACCTCTGCATAACTGGATAGAATACCAGCAAAAACCCCTTATTATTTCGGGGCCATGCAGTGCAGAATCAGAAGAACAACTGATGGAGACTTGCAAAGCACTCAAAGAACTCAATGTAGATGTTTTAAGAGCTGGTATTTGGAAGCCTCGTACTCGTCCCAATAGTTTTGAAGGCTACGGTGTAGAAGCATTGTCTTGGCTTAAAACCGTCAAAGAAGAGTTAAATATGCCTTTTGCTGTCGAAGTAGCTAATCCTCAACACATAGAAGAAGCCCTCAAACACGGAGTAGATATCCTTTGGCTGGGTGCTCGCACCACTGTAAATCCTTTTAATGTGCAAGAGATTGCAGATGCTCTTAAAGGAGTAGATGTGCCAGTAATGATTAAAAACCCTATCAATCCTGATTTAGCACTCTGGATAGGAGCGATTGAGCGTATCTATAATGCGGGCATTCGCAAAATTGCGGTTATTCATAGAGGATTTTCATCGCTACAAAGCTCTAAATATAGAAATATCCCTACTTGGCAGATACCTATTGAGCTTAAGACGCATATCCCTAATATGCCTATTATCTGTGATCCTAGCCATATCGCTGGCACGAGAGAGTATCTACAAGAAATAGCTCAAAAAGCACTAGACCTTAACTATGATGGGCTGATGATAGAGTCTCACCGAGACCCTGACAATGCTCTCAGTGATGCCAAGCAACAAGTAACTCCTAATGGCTTGCATGAATTACTTTCTAATCTGAAAATCAGAATCGTTCGTAATCAAAGCCAAGACGTAGAGTTGATTAACCAACTTGACAATCTGCGTGAAAGCATAGATGAAGTAGATAGAGAGTTGATTGAAATCCTAAGAACTCGTATGAGCTTGGTAGAGAAAGCCTGCGAATATAAGCGTGAAAATAACATTACTATTTTCCAAGTAGAGAGATGGAATGACATCTTCCGTTCTCGCTCCGAATGGGCTCAGAAAATGGAAATGAATAAAGATTTTATTGCTGAAGTTTATAAGTTAATCCACATTGAGTCTATTCGCAAACAGACCGAAGTGATTACTCGCAAAGAGATAGAAATGAATAACTAGAAAGTAACGTACTTCTGTTAAAATCAAACAAAATTAGAAGTCACTTGTACAAAGCAAGTGGCTTTTTTTTATCCTAATTTTTAGGACTAAAGGAAGATGTGAAAATGAAAAACACTAACTTTATAAAAATAGTGTAATATAAAATATAAATAGTTATATAATATAGTTCCACTACGTTAATATTGGGACTTTGTTTGGTTAGTTGTAATCATAAAGTCTTATATTTGCGATTAAATTTATGGGTAAGTAAAAGCTTTACCTAATTCTTTAACCTAATCTAAAGTAATGGCACGTATTAAGTATCACTACAACTCAGAAACCTGTCAATACGAGAGAACTCGTCCTAAAAAATTAGACATTTTCTTAAATATTCTTGGGTTCGTAATCCTTGCAGGTCTTTTAGGATTTCTTATGGCAAATGTACTTGCTCAATACATCCAAGATGATGACAAGGCAGGTCTGAAAGCCGAAAACGAAGAACTCAAACTCCACTATGATTTACTAGATAAGCAGCTTACAGAAGTAAACGAAAATCTAGAAGCACTTCAGAACAGAGATGATAATGTGTATAGAGTAATATTTGAGGCTGAACCTATCTCTGAATCTGTAAGACAAGCAGGAACAGGTGGAAGTGAAAAGTACCAAGAAATACTCAATAAAAATCTTAAAAATGAGAAGCTAGTCTTAAATGCTTACCAAGAAATAGACAAACTCAAGCGCAAGATGTATATTCAGAGTAAGTCTTATGATGAGATTTCAAAGCTAATCAAAGACAAATCTAAAATGCTTGCTGCTATGCCAGCCATTCAGCCTATCTCTAACAAACAACTTATTCGCCTTACTTCTGGCTTTGGTATCAGAGTTCATCCTATTTATAAAGTAGGACAGTTTCACCCTGGGATAGATTTTGCAGCCCCTCAAGGTACTCCTATTTATGCTACAGCAGACGCTACCGTAAAAAAAGCAACGTATGAATCAGGATATGGAAATCATGTTGTTTTAGACCATGGGTATGGATATGAAACGCTTTATGGACACATGGTGAAATCTATAGTAAAGCCAGGGCAAAAAGTAAAACGTGGAGAATGTATAGGATATGTAGGTAGCACAGGTTTTTCCACAGCTCCTCACGTGCATTATGAAGTAATCTACAAAGGCGAGCAAGTAAATCCTGTTTATTTCTTCTTTAAAGACTTGAGTGCTGAAGAGTACGAGAAAGTATTAGAATTAGCTTCTATCGAAAATCAATCACTTTCATAGTGTTGATTCACTGAAAATATTGAACATAAAAAGGATTATTCTGAATCAGAGTAATCCTTTTTTGTATTTACTCACCTTTACTTTTTGAGGTGTTTACTTTGATAATCACTTTTTTAATTAATTTTGCCCTCAATTAAATTTGAGTGGATTAAAAACATAGAAAGAATATGTTATTGGATTTTGAAAAGCCTATAGCCGATTTGGAAGAAAAATTGGCAAAAATGAAAGAATACGCTACCCAACAAACAAAAGATGCAAGCATCGAGGATGCTATACAATCTTTGGAGGTAAATATTTTAAAACTAAAGAATGGGACTTATCAAAACCTAACCCGCTGGCAGAAAGTACAGCTTTCAAGGCATAGTGAGCGTCCTTATACTTTAGATTATATCCATGCCATTTGTGATGAGTTTATAGAGCTGCATGGAGATAGAAATGTAGCAGATGATTTCGCCATGGTAGGTGGTTTAGGGAAAATAGATGGACATACCATGATGATTATAGGGCAGCAAAAAGGACGCAACACCAAGCAACGCCAACTGCGTAACTTTGGGATGGCTAACCCTGAAGGCTACCGTAAAGCTCTTCGCCTAATGAAAATGGCAGAGAAATTTAATAAACCCATCATTACTTTGATAGATACTCCAGGGGCTTATCCAGGGATAGGAGCAGAGGAAAGAGGACAATCTGAAGCCATTGCACGTAATATTCAAGAGATGTTTATGCTTAAAGTGCCAGTCATCTGCATCATCATCGGTGAGGGAGCCTCAGGAGGTGCATTGGGCATCGCCATTGGAGATAGAGTGCTGATGCTAGAAAATACTTGGTATTCGGTGATTTCGCCAGAATCTTGTTCTTCTATTTTGTGGAGAAGCTGGGAGTATAAAGAGCAGGCAGCCCAAGCCCTCAAACTCACTGCAAAGGATATGCTTGGCTTTAATCTCATAGATGGTATCATCACTGAGCCACTTGGAGGAGCACATACAGACCCTCAGACTACCTTTCAGACAGTCAAAAGCACTATCCTCACACATTTGCAAGAACTCAATAAACTAAGTACTGAAGAAAGAATCTCACAAAGAATAGATAAATTCTGTGCAATGGGTGTTTATGAAGAATAATTTAATTGAATCAAAGGCTTCATTCTAAGTGGAAATGCTTGAAGTTTAATAGCTTGGGGCGATGCCCTAAGTTTCGATGGTAGAGCCTTTCAGGCTATTTATATTAGCCGTATATTCGGGTTTTAAAAACCATCTCAATTATTAAACTCCAATTGACTTGACTAAAAATGAAGCCTTCGGTAATTATTACTGTATTTATTTTTCCATTTTTACAGCCGTGCCATACATCTGAAAGTAAAAATCTGCATCATCTGCCAAAATATCTGTCTCATAGCGAAGATGTATAATGGCATTTGCTCCCAATAGTTGAGCTTTCTTTTTGAGTTCCTCCATTCCGATATAAAAAGCCTTTTCCATGTGTAGCCCTGTTGTATTACTGTGATTACTCTGAAACATCGTGTCTTTTTTTGCAG
>JBBRUH010000053.1:0-16628 GCA_038248005.1 Cytophagales bacterium
ATAAAAGGATCAAATAAAAGATTTTTACCTGCTACCTTGATGGCGAAGGTAGAATGTCCGTAATAGGTTAGTTCCATTTTTTATAAACGTTTAGGGTAAATTAAGTAATTTTCACCAAAATAAATCTCAATATAATTCAATACCCTTTTGGTGATTTTAATTATCATATACAACTGTGAAAACTAAAATTCGTTACCAATAATATATAAATATATCAATGGATATTTACTTTATGAAAAAGATGCTTTATTTTTCTAAAAATCTTATTTTAAACAATAATATAAAAATATTTATTTTCGATTCTCAATATCTAATATTAGTTTAGCATTGATACTACTTTTTAAAAATCCAAAATAGAAATAAATACTAATATTTTATTATCTTCAATTTGGTATTTTATATAAAATACTTGTTGTCAGCAAATTACAAAAAAGACTGCACTGATTTTAATAATCAAATTAACTATCAAAATACTATGAAAATATTATCCTCAGAAGGCACACGAAGGACACCCACTATGTACTTTGATGAAGCCGAAGGTCTATTTAAGATTACAGGTCGCTCTATTCCTGAAAATACATTCAAATTCTATCAACCTTATATCGACTGGATTCATCAATATCTAAAAACCACTAAAAACCCAACTACCCGATTACACATTAATCTTGAGTATTGTAACTCTAGTTCAGGGAGATTTTTGCTAGATATTTTTAAACTTATGGATGCTTCTGCCAGTGCCAAACATCAAGTATATATAGAGTGGCACTATGCTGATAATGATGATGATATGATGGAGATAGGACAAGATTTGGCTAGTTTTCTAAAAAATGCTCAAACTGAGCTCATTTCTTACCGCCGGGATCATCCTATTTTTTAAAGACTGATATATTCCCAAGCACTTTTATAGGCATCTATCTGCTCTATATAATGTAAAAACTTTTGATAAAATGCAGACTGACCTAGTGTAGCACTGTCTCCGAAAACGACTAATTTTTTACGTGCTCTTGTAAGTGCTACATTCATTCTTCTTTCATCACTTAAAAAGCCTATCTGACCTCTTTCGTTGCTTCTTACCATAGAAATATACATCATATCCCTTTCCTGTCCCTGAAAGCCATCCACACTGTGTATGCTTAAAGAAGGCAAAACACTTAACAAATCAGGATAATCACTTTGTATTTTATCTTGGATATACTCTACTTGTGCCTGATATGGAGAGACAATTCCTACTGAAAAACCTTCTTTTAAGAGATTAGGAGCAGTATTTTGTAAATGCTCAGTCAGTCTTGCAAGATGCTGAATCAATAAGTCAGCTTCCTTCGGATTATACCTGCTTTTGCTTTCTTCATTTACTTTTTCTTCAAAGCTACAGCCTGCTGTGTCCACAAACTCCACAGGTGTACTGAGTATCAAATCATCTGGATGCTGGGCAAGACTATGCCTCCGTACTGTTTCATCTGCAATGAGTTGCCCTTGATAAAAATGCTCATTAGAAAAACCCATAATCTGCTCATGCATGCGGTATTGGGTGCGGAGCAAAGTAGCAGATTCGGCTTGTGTGTGCATCACTTTCTCAAATAAAGTCTCTGATAAACCTTCTTTGGCTGCTTGGTGAGATTTGACAGTAGGTGGAAGCTGATGGTGATCACCTGCAAATACAACTCTTTTTGATTTGATGATAGGAATCCAAGTAGCTGGCTCTAAGGCTTGTGCTGCTTCATCTATAAAAACTGTAGAAAAAGGACGATAACGAATATAACGGTTGATAGAGCCTACAAGCGTAGCAGTAATGACCTGAGCATGGTTTAATAAATCATCTACGATGTATTTTTCTAGTGTCCGAGCTTCATCTCTCATTCGGGTAGCTTCGGTGTAAAGGAGTTTGCGTTGCTCACGTTCTTCTCTCCCGAATACACGCTTATACTTGCTTGCCATTTTATGAAACTCCTCCGAGTCTCTTCTGAGTTTTTTGAGGTATCGGAAGTCAGGGTGTTGGGCGATTTGCCCTTCTAGACTAATTGCTCCTAATTCCTCTTGAAAGCGAGCAGGATTCCCTATTCTAAGTACATTTAATCCTTTTTCTAAGAGTTTAAAGGTAAGCAAATCTACGGCTGTATTGCTTGGAGCAGTTACAAGCACTTGCTTTTCATCTTGAAGAGTGAGTTTAATGGCTTCTACCAAAGTTGTAGTTTTGCCCGTGCCAGGAGGGCCGTGTACGAGGGCTACATCTTGGGCAGAGAGGATATCAATAAGTGCTTCATTTTGTGACGGATTAAGTTGAGGGCGAGGTAATCCGTATTTGTCAAGGTTTTGGATTGGGGTAGTTTTAGCTTTTTGTTTGCCCGTCAGAATATCACGCAGGTCAGCGAGGCGATCTCCTTGTGCAAGCATCACTTTTTGGAGTGCTTCATCCATCTCACGAAAGCTCACTGTATCAAAGAGAATATTGATTCCTAGATTATCATATTCTATCCAATCTGGAAGTTCATCTACACTTAATGCAATGCGCATATTATTTTTCCAGACGGCTGAGATTACTCCAGATATAGAAGGTATTTTTTGATGTTTTTCGGTTTGGTGAAAAAGTGATACCGAATCACCGACTTGAAAAGCATGATTTTGATTAAGATGCGATAGACGCTCTAGTGAGACGTAAAAACTTTCACCTGCACCTATTTCTTGCCCATTAATCTTAATTGGATACCAAGTAAGCCCTTTTTCACGCCTTTGTTTGAGAGGAGTGAGGAGCATCTGATTTTTGTATTGATGCAAACCTTCTTCTTTTTCTAATTCAAGAAGCTGGCGAAGTATTTTAAATGTATCCATGGATATGAGATTATTAAGATTTACAAAAGTAAAACAAAGCTTCCAAATTTGGTGAATTATATCAAAAAGGGGAAGGAACTATTCTGAATATAAAGCTATCATATAGATTTAATATATGGTTTAAATAACTGATAATCAGATATTTATAGTTAATTCAATCATTTTAAATTTCATACTTCGTATTTTTAATTTTATTTGTATGTTAATTGCCCAATGTATCATACAGATAAGGTAAAACAATGAAGTAATCGTAAATATTTATTTCATTGAAGTCTATTTTAACCTAAATTTGCAAATGAATAGCTAATATAAATATTATGTTATGGGAATTTACAATGTATTTTTATCATTATTTAATTATGTACTTAAAATAATTAATAATCTATCACAACTTGGCTATCAAAAAATTGAAAATAAAAATCTTGCTTTCAATATACTGATTACCAACTACATAGTATTGGCTCTATTGCCTATTTGTATTTTTAGTTTTTGGAACGCACGAGCTATTGGCTTTACCTTTCAGCTTCGGTATATCTTAGCAAGCATTACTCTGTTCTTTGTTTTATGGGCAAATAAAGAGGGTAAAATAAAAATCAGCCGTCATTTATTTCTGGCAGGGGTTATTCTTTCTGTTTTCATTTACCCAATCTTAATTCAAAGTATTCATCTGACACATTTTTTATGGTTTCCTTATGGATTAATCTTAGTTTCTTTGGTGCCAATAGTCATTTTTGACTGGCAAAGTGAGAAGATAGATTTATTAGTTTGGGTAGGTATCTTTTTTGTGTTAATTGCATTTATAGATACTTGGATGGTGTATAATATGAACCCTACCACAAAGTATGACTTAACGTATGTACTTAAGCCTGCCAATAAAATTACTCATCTCATGATTTGGCTTTGTACTAACTTATTGGTTTTTTTTCTTAAAAGAGTAAGTGCAAGTAAAGAACAACAACTCAAAAATCTCAATGATAAACTACAACATCAAATGATTTTAATGCTTTCTCAAAATGAAGAGATAGCTACACAAAATGAAGAACTTATTCGGAGCCAAGAGCAAATATCATTACAAAGAGATACCATAGTTACCCAAAAAAAACAGATAGAGTTTAAAAGTTATCAGCTTTCAAAATTTAATCAAGCACTTTTAAAGTTTAATAAAGACCAAATTATACAATTAGGAGATTGGCAGCAAGCTTTAAATTATATCACAGAGAATGCAGCAAAGTTAGGAAATATATCTAGAGTAAGTATCTGGAGATTTAAAGATAATCAACAATCTCTTGAATGCCTCAAAATGTATCACTCCGATACAAATACATTTACGGGGGGACAAATTATATTTGAAGAAAAAGCTCCACGTTATTTTCGAGAAGTTAGAAATGGGAATACGATTATTGCTTCTGATACCTTTAATCACCCTACATTACAAGATTTTAAAGAAGGATATTTAGAACCTTTTGAAATCTGTTCTATGCTTGATGCTCCATTTTTCTTAGAAGGAGAGCTTGCTGGAGTAGTATGTCTTGAACAGCAATACAAATTTACAGACTGGCCTCCTGAAATGATTAGTTTTGCTCAATCTATATCAGACATCATCACGATTGCTTATAAAGCTTATTTGCTCAGACAAGAACGAGAGACTATAGAAGAACAAAGTATTGCAATAGAAAGACAGAATGAAGAGCTTAAAGATAAACAAACCGAAATAGAAAAAATTAATGCTGAACTAGAGCAAAGAGTATTATCAAGAACTAAAGACTTGGAGTTACAAAATGAAAAACTAGCAGAATATGCCTTCATCAATGCACATTTACTTCGCGGACCTCTGTGCAGAGTAAAGGGTTTGGCTAATCTATTAGAAATGGATGAAATGAAAAATGATTTTGAAATTCTCCTTCAGAGAATGCAACTATCCGTTAAAGAATTAGATGATGTAGTGCTCAGAATCAATCAGACACTTGAAGAAGAAAATCAGTCAAATGATACTGATTTAAGAGTATTTCGAGATAAAATCAGAGAAAAAGTAATCTAAACTACCTTCAAATAAATGATGAGTTGTCTTGGTAAGGTTTTGCTAATTAGTTCTTTATAACAAGCTTGATTGTCTTTCTATAAAGGTGAGATGCCTCTGGCATCCTTTTGTATGATACTCGATTTCTTGTTCGAATAAAGGTTTTTACATTGTCAATGGTATATATGGAGATGTTTCCAATAACTTATTTAATCCCGAGTTCACGTTAAGCAACAGTATTATCAGATTATTATAAACTTATAACTCATTTCTTACTAAAGCTCTGGAATTAGTATCTCTATAATACGTAATTTGCCCTGGTCATTTAGATTAATGGCTGCAAAAACGAGCCAATCTGTATTTGGAACACCCATCATGAACTTAAAAATAGCTTCATTTTTTTCTTCATCAAAACGAACAAACTCAGGATGTTTAATAATAGATTTTTCTAAAAAATCTGGGTCAACTTTACCCTTAAACAATTCTTTTTCCACAGCTTTTGCTCCTACTAGCTTTCCATTCTTTTTCATGGAGATACTCGTTCTGTAATTATGTGAGATAAGATAGCTTTTGGCATTTGTACCACTATAATCATACATTGCTTGTGCTACAAGACTGTCATTAAGGCTTTGGGTAAGGTATTTTATTTCAAATCGTCCTGATTTTGCTACAATTAAAGTATCATCTTCAAGCAAAGAAAAGTCGGGGGCTGCAAATTCTATCTTTACTCCTTTGGGGATAGACTGAAGTAACTTTTGTTGAGGTCTAATGACGGTCTTCTGAGCCATGCCTAGTTTACGTTCTTGCTCAGCTCTTTTTTTACTCGAGTCAATTTTGGAAGAAGTAACTTTTTTTGAATTTGTATCTATTTTTTTTGTATCCGTAGTTTCTTTCAGTTTTAGCTTTGATTGATTTTTGTGTTTATCTAAAAAAGTATTTTCATTTTTTATATCATCTGTAGTTTCTTTATCGGATGTACAAGAACTTAGGGTAGTAAAAAGAACAAAAAATAGAATGGTAATTTTTTTCATGAAAAAATAAATCTAATAGGCTATTGTGTCATTTAAGTAATTTGAAAAATAAATAGCGTGGATTTGGTTAAATCTAGCCTTTAGCTAAACCCATCTTGCTTTATTTTGTTTGCTTTTCTTACTTAAATGATACGTAAATCACTAAAAAAAGGTATCTACATTTTTGAAGATTTAATTTACTGATGTGTCTCAGGAGAAAATAAAGTATCTATAAAAAACAGTTACTCCTATTAAAAACATCTCTCAAAACCATGTTTTTAGTCTAATTTAGGATGTCAATATTTAGATTAGTACCAAAAAACACTAATTTAGTATTCTACAAAATATCATAAGACAAATGAAATCAACAAAACTTATATTCAGCACTCAAAAATATGCCTATTTAAAAGAAAAACTGTTGTCCTTAGGAGCCTATGAGTCGGGAGAAGTAGAAGTAAAAAAATTTCCTGATGGTGAGCGTTATCAGCGTATTTTGAGTGAGATAGGGGGTAGAAATTTGGTTTTAATCGGTGGTACAGTTTCAGACGAAGACACATTGGAAATGTATGACCTAGCTTGTGCTATGGAAAAGCATGGTGCACATTCACTCACCTTGATAGTACCTTATTTTGGGTATTCTACGATGGAGCGTTCTGTCAAAAAAGGAGAAGTTATCACTGCCAAAACAAGAGCGAGGTTATTTTCTTTTATCCCTCATACAGAACAAGGCAACCGAATTATGCTTTTTGATTTGCATAGTGAGGGCTTACCTCATTACTTTGAAGGCAATCTTCGCCCTATGCATGTTTATTGTAAACCTTTAATTATAGAAGCTGCTAAGAAACTAGGAGGTGATAATTTTATACTAGCTTGCACTGATGCTGGGCGTGCTAAATGGGTCGAGTCTCTTGCCAATGATATGGGTGTAAATGCTGCCTTCGTTTTTAAGCAGAGATTAAGTGGAGATCAAACACAGATTACAGGTATTAATGCAGATGTAAAAGAGAAGACGGTCATTATTTATGATGATATGATTAGGACGGGAGGCTCATTAAGACAAGCAGCAGAGGCATACTTAAAAGCGGGTGCAAAAGAGATTTTTGCTATCACAAGCCATGGTTTATTTAGTAATCAAGCACTTGAAAAACTTAAAAACACAGGATTATTCAAATCTATGGTAAGTACAGATACGCATTACTTAGCACAACAACAAGAATGTGATTTCTTGAAAATCATGTCGATTGCTCCTTTAATTCACAGTGAGTTAGAACATCTGTAGCCTATCTAAAAAAATAATAGGAGGGTTGTATCAAAATAGAGAGGATTAATTCTTTATTGAGCTTCATAATCAAGGTATCTAGTGCGTGGAATAATGCCACGCACCTTCATAAAATATCTATTATCATTAAACACCTAAATGAAATGATTAGCTATATTTTATGAGTATTTGATTAATAAGGAAGAAGATTAAACTCTAAACGTACATCTTCTGCATATTCTTCACCACTCTCAAGCATATCTAGGTCATTCTTTTCATAATGCCAGTTGATAGATACATCACCTTTTTTATTATAATGGTAGTCTTCCAATAGATTCATAATCTCTAAAAATCTACGAGAAGAACTGGTATTAAAATAGCTCATTCGGAAGTTAAGCTCAATTTTTTTACCTTCATCTGTGGTGTATCGTTTAAGCCAATCAAAAATTGGCTCAAAAAACTCTAGGGTATATTCGTGGTAAGACTCTCCCGAGATGTTTAATGCACCATTTTCGGCGTTAAAATCTACCTCAGGGATATAGTCTGAGCCTTCAATATAAAAATTTTCTATTTTGTCCATAAAATTAACCGATTTTTCGATTTGAACTAATCTTCTGTTTTGCTTACTTTTATAGATAATGCGAAAAATGAGAACTCATCATCAATTTTTACTACTTGATATTCTAAAGGATTACCTGACCTTCGTGCCATATCTATTAATCCGATATTGGCTCCTACTCCTCCAGTAGGTCGTCTTCTTTGTTTGATATAATAATCACGGAGTTCTTCGGGTGCGAGTTTATTAATATATTCACATCTTTCAGAAAGTCCCTCGATTTTATAACCTTCAATTAAATTACCAGATGATAAGGTCAAGTAATCTGTATCATTTTGTATCAAAATCACACCAACCCCTGCGGTTCTTCCTTTTACGGCAGAATACTCTTTTTGAGCAGAGTGATGATATATATTCTGAGCCAACTCTACAAAGATAGCAAAGGTTTTTTTACTTACCGTATGTGAATCTAATTTGCTTCGGAGGCTGATACCCACATCTGTTAGAATATCCTGAGAAATAGTCCCCTTAAAAGTAAGGATAATTTCTTGGTTATTCATATCATTAAAATAATTGAAAAGTGTTAATTTTTCTTCACTCATATTTGCCGAAATTTGATATCCCGTCTGCCCAATCCTCTTTTATAGATTCATTTAAGCTGATATGTTTACGGAATAAAGGTGCAATTTAAAAAAAATGTATTTTTCTTACTATATTTTGAGATTAAATTTAGTGAATATTTATGTATTTCCTTCTTTTTTAACCTTAAAGTCGAATAATATAGGGTTTTGATGCTCAAAAAATCAAATATTCTTAGATTTCATCTTGTACTTTAAACCTAAAAAGACAAATATGGTGCTAGTTTACTTACCAAATCGTCATTTAGTATTTTGATTTTTTTTAAGTCTTCTATACTCCCAAAATTTCCATGTTGAGTACGATACTGGATAATCACATCAGCTTGTTTTTTACTCAAATACGGATGATAACTTAATGAGATAGCAGAGGCTTGATTAATATTTATTTTTTTGATGTCTATATTGTCAGAAAATAGTGCATATTTTGAGAGTTCTTCGATTACTTCTGGGCTTAGTCCATAGACTTCTTTGACTTGCTCCAAACTTACAAAGCCTCCGAGTTTTTCTCTAAAATCTACTATCCTCTGTGATAAAACTGCTCCAATTCCTCTTACTTTTTTAAGTGTAGCTGTATCTGCCTCATTGATTTCAAAGGAGGTGAGAGTGGGCTTCTTATATTTTATGGGTTTTTTATCTGCGTCCTCAGAGTCATATTTAGAATTATCCTTTTTATCATACTTGCTATAAGTATCTTTTTTATCCCATTTTTTCTTTTCACGCTTAGGGAAAGTCATATAGGGTGCAATCTGTACAAAGAAATCCTCTTCCATCCCGTATATCTTCTGAATCTGCTCTGAGCGGTAAAATTTTACTCCTTTGCTTCTGTATTTCAAAAAATTATTGGTCAAATATTTTGAGAAACCTAATCTTAATAATTCGGCTTCACTCACAGTATTGGGGTCAAAGATAAATAGTTCTCCTACTTTACTGCTTTGTTTTTTTGAATATGATTTTTTAGAATAATCTTGCTGATTATCAGAAGGAGGCGGCAAACTTGCTAATAGGCTATTTAGTTCTTTTTGTTCTTGATTAGAAAAAGTCTCTTTTTTTATAAAAAAGGGATAAAATAGAGGAGTAGCAATGATGAAGACGAGTAAAAAGCTGAGTATAAAAAAACCATTAATTTCTTTTTTAGAAAAACCAAAATAATCTCTTAGCCAATATTGCGGGTCAAATTTCATCCTAAACTGATTAGTGAGTTATGAGATATAAGTTATATATTATGAGTTCTTAATTATCTGATAATGAGTGTTTTAATGGATAATAATGATTAGTTTATTTTTATTGCTTCACTTAATGAATCTTACAAAACTTAAAAATAAACACTTTCTTTCAAATTTTAAATATTCTTAGCTGCTTTTTTAAATAAAAATACTTTTTTAAACGAATCGCCATCTCACAATACTTAAGTCATCTCCTGGTAAGAAGCCATGCTTTTTATGTAAAATATTAAACTTTCGGGTAAGCATATTTTCCATTTTTGCAAAGCTATTATCTATTAGCAAAAAAGAAGCAATGTCTAACTCTTCTTCACTAGCTACTTGGTTACTCCTAAAGGTATCTAAGCCATCTGAGGCAATGGCAATGTCTTTTGGTTTTTCTACTTCAAAAAAGTTTTCTTGACCAAGATACCATTCTTCAAAGTCTTGCTCGATATGGTAGCCCAGATAGTCAGGTTTATTATCTTGGTCTATTTCTCTAATCTTGCCATCTATAGCCACAAAGCCATCGCCCGTAAGGTGAATAAAAGCTATATTACGTTTTTGGTCATAGACCATTAAGTTAAGCGTAGAGAGCGTTTCTTCTAAGGAGAGATAGAGTTGTTGGCGAGTTTGTTTGAGTTCTTTGAATACTTTTTCAAAAATAGACTTGCTTAATTCTTTTGCTTGTGGTGATTGAGTGAAGATACTTTTTTTATCAAACTCTAGCTCTTTAAGTACTTTGCGAAGAATCTTGCCTAAAAGTGCTGAGGCGAAGTGGGATTCCTTACCCGAAGAACAGCCATCCATCACTGCCCCAATCTTGTATTGATTACCAAGGTTTTCTGAAATCAAAAAATCTTCACAAAAAACTGGATGAAATTCTCCTTTACGTATAAGAGTATAGCTTTGTGTATCCATTATGAGCGATGAGTTATATTAGTAAGATTTTTATGATTAGTTCTTTATAACAAGATTAAAGTGCAAACTAATTTTGACCATTTACTTACTATAAAAATGATTTTCTTTCACAAACGGATATTAACTAGATTCGGTTGATGAGTTGGGGTTTCCATACAACAAAAAATACCATTCCAAAGAATCTATAAAACTAGATTTTTTAGAATGGTAAAATTATTTTTTTTAACCAAAGAGATTTGACTTCCAATAGTAGTTAGTAACACTTCCAAAATAAAGTAATCATTTAGTTTGGGCAAAATTCTCACTATCAGACTCTTACAGTCTAATAACCAATAACTAATCTCTTACTTAGATATGATTACGAGTTGCGTTGCTCAATCCTTGTGTAAAGCTATCTTGTTCACGACGTAGCTTGGAGAGTCCTTTGATGAATTCATATAAAATTTCTTGAAAGCGACCTACTTGTTCTTGTACTTTTTCTGGGGTAAACTCTACATTTGTATATTTTTTTTCCATGACTTTATAATTTTTGCTTGTGTGTTAGTTTTTGAATGATTATAGACAAAAATTGGCACATATTTATAAGTCGTTGATTATCAGATATATAAAATTCATCTATTTAATGAAACTTCCCACCAAAAGAGTTTGATTCTAAAAATGGGATTGAATTTCTCTTTATTTGATACTAATCTCATACGGTAATCTCATCTGTAAGAAATCTTGGTGTTTGAGACGATATTGCCAGTATTCATAGGTAAAGAAAGCAGGCACATCTGTCCAAATTTGGGCAAGAGGAGTTCTTGCTTGTGGATTAAGCACTCCGAGTAATTTTTTTAGAAAATTTTCTTCTTTGGGCAAATAGACTAATTGATAGTTTTTTATCTTCGCACGGGCAGCAGCCCTATCGATAGCGAGGTCAAATCCTCCCAAAGTATCTACTAAGTTTCTGCTTCTTGCTTCTATTCCTGACCATACTCTGCCTTCGGCTACTGCCTTGAGGTCTTCTATGGTCATGTCTCGTCCTTCTGCGGCTTTGCGTGTAAAAGTACGATAGCCATTCTCTACCATATTCTGAATCATCTCTCTCTCGGCTTCTTTGAAGGGGCGATTGGGATTGCCTATATCTGAAAACTGACCTGTGCTTACCCTATCGGTAGTTATCCCGATTTTATCTTTGAGAAAACCTTCGGTATTGAGCAACATCCCGAATATACCTATAGAACCTGTAATGGTATTGGGCTGTGCTACAATCTCATCACAAGCCATGGCTAAATAATATCCGCCAGAGGCTGCCAAATCAGACATAGAAGCCACTACGGGTTTTACTTTTTTGGTGAGTTCTATTTCTCTCCATATCACATCAGAGGCAAGTGCACTTCCACCAGGAGAATTAATGCGAAGCACGACTGCTTTGTAAAGTGTATCTTCTCTTACTTCACGAAGTGTGCGTGCCAATCGCTCAGAACCAATGATATTCTGTATATCTCCTTCTCCACTCATAATTTCACCAGAAGCAATGATAACCGCAATTCGATTATCTAGTTCTTCTTCCTCTTTTTTAGAAAGGCTTTTGTGGTAGCGTCTGTAAGTTACAAGATTAGGGTTTTTATTATTATTTAAGTCTAAGTTTTTTTGGATGTGTGCTATAAACTCATCTTGATAGCCGATGTGCGTAATCAAGTTGTATTTGAGAGCATCTTCGGGGCTTTGTATCAAAAACTCATCAGAAAGCTTGCGAAGTTCGGCTATTTCTAAGTTGCGGTCTTTAGCTACTTGTGCAAGGTAGTGATTATAGATGCTATTCAGAAAGGAAGTGATTTGCTCACGGCTTTCTTCACTCATATCTTCACGCATAAAAGGCTCTACGGCACTTTTATAAGTCCCTACACGAAAAATTTCGGCTTTGATACCTAGTTTATCCATAGCACCTTTAAAATATATCTGCTCAGAGACCAAGCCATTGAATTCTAAACTACCTGCTGGATTTAAAAAAATAGCATCTGCCAGTGATGCCAAGTAATAAGCTCCTTCACTTAGGGATTCACTGTATGCAAATACAGGTTTTTTTGACTTTTTAAATTCTATAAGGGCATTTCTGATTTCTTCTAAGGTAGCAAAACCTGCGGAAACTGTGCTGAGGTCAAGCACAATGGCTCTTATTTTGCGATCTGTTGCAGCTTCTTTCAGCATTTCTTTGATGTCTAATAAGCCTATGCTGCTGGCTTGCTCCAGAAAAGGCAAATCCATCAAATCATCAAAAGGATTATCTTGACTGCGTTCGGTAATATTATGGTTAAAATCTAACATCAAAATACTGTTAGAGTCAATCGTTATGTTCTTTTCGGTATCAGAAAAACCTTGTAAAATCATAGGGAGTAAGCCCTGAGTTCTAAAATCATAGATACTCTGAAAATCATTGGGCGTATTCCCATTTTTACCTAAAGTCTGTGCTGGGTTATTGGAAGTACTCTGCAGTTCAGACTGATTTTTTTTTGTTGAGGTAGGACTAATCAAATATTCTAAGCCTATCAAAGCTATCAAAAATAAGACTACCCAAATATATTTTTTTGGAAGATGAATGTATTGTTTCATAGGTCTTTAAAATCACTAGAGTTTTGAAATGTTTTGAACGTTAAGGAGTAAGTATGAGAATAAATGCTAAATTTCTGCTATTCTTTGAAGCACACACATTCAAGTTTTAAGGTTATCTGACAATTTTTGTGGAGAATAAATAATTAAAGTTATTTTAAAAATATATCTACCTGATAATGAAAAAGTTAGATATATTAAAGATGCTAGATTTACTATTTACCATAAAAATTGTCATACAACCAGTTTTAAATGCAATTTTACTATTAATTTTTTGATTAGATTTTTCATAATTGTATTTTTTTGTATCTATAGTTGAGAATATATTTTATTCATCATCAAATCCTTTTAAACCTTCAAAGGGAAAACTCAAGCCTGTTTCATCTCTAATTTCGCCTTGTTTATTGGTGAGATCATCTTTGGAGGTAAGTGGAGGTAGATCAGGGTCTGTTTTTCGGTAGTAAATAGGGCGTTCATTAGATTTAAGTAAGTCAATGATGATTTGATTCTTTTTCATCTCTGCTTCTTCTAAAGGAGTGTAAGGAATGCAATCTCCCCAGTTACCTTTCTTTTTCTTTACACCATGTTTGAGCAATACTTTTACTCCTTCTACGCACTGACACCTGATACACTCTACCAATAAACCCCACCATTCGCCCCAAGTATCAGTATAAAGAGAAGCATCATCTATTTCGGAAGCATCCATCTCTAAAAGTTTATCTAGCAAATTCCAGTTACCCTTTTCTACTGCATTTTTTAGATGAGCACGAGTTACTTTTAGATTTTCCATATTTTAATCGTTAAGTTTATTTAGTAAAGATAATTTTTTTTGATAAAAGAAAAGAGTTTCTATTGAAAAAATAGATTATAATGAGTCTATATTAGATTTATTTTTATGGGTATAAAATTCAAAAAGACCAATGCTTTAAAGTATTAATCGCTGTTTTTTTTCTTTTAGTACCCTCTTCAAAATAAAGCACTCATTTAAGTTGAGTAAAGTTCTCATTATCAGATTATTACAAACTTATAACTTATAACTCATCTATTACTTAGAAGATAAAGAAACATTTTATGCCTAAATCTCAAAATTTTTGTAATAAAAGAATCAAAATCTAGTATCTCTGATAAGAAATCAATAATTATTACTAAAATTCATAAATCACTTTATCCCATGAGAAGAATCTATAACACCATCTTACTTATATGTGTATGCATGAGCGTATTTGCCCAAACTTCCCCAAAAGAAGTGAATTCAAAAATAGAGAAAGTAACTGTTTTTTTGAATGGTGCACAGGTCAGCCGTTCAGCACAAACTAGCCTCACCGCTGGTGAAACTGAGCTAATTTTCAAAGGGCTTGCTCCTCGTCTGAATAAACAAAGTATCCAAGTCAAAGGAGATGGTGAGTTTACGATTTTATCAGTCATTCACCAGATTAACTTCCTAAAAGAACAAGAAAAACGCAAAGAGATAGAGGTGCTTGAGAAGCGTTTAGAGGAAATACAAGAAGAAAAAGTTCGTGCTGAGAATAGCTTAGATGTATTTATCCAAGAAGAAAAAATGCTAACTGACAACCGTGAAATATCAGGAAGCAATACAGGCGTAAAAACTGCCGAACTTAAAGAAGCCTTAGATTTTCACCGTGCTCGCCGCCAAGAAGTCAAAAATAAACAGCTAGAATATCAAAAAATCATCCAACAAAAAATAGAAGAATTAGGAAAAGTACAGGCTCAATTGCGTGAATTAAACAATAAAACTGACCTTGCTACCAGTGAAATATTGGTTAAAGTTACTTCTAAAAAAGCCGTTGCTGCCAAATTTGAACTCACTTACATGGTAGAAGAAGCGGGTTGGTATCCTACTTATGACTTACGTGTCAAAGACGTGAGCAGTCCTATCCAACTTAGCTACAAAGCCAATGTCTATCAAAACTCTGGGGTAGAATGGAGCAATGTAAAACTCACTCTCTCTACTGCCAACCCAAATGAAAGTGGGGTAAAACCTGAGCTAAAGCCGTGGTTCATTCGCTATAATGAGCCTTACCAAGTAGCTAAGGTAAATCTACAAGGTAGATTTGAACAGAAAGTAGGGTATTTTGGAGGCAATAAAATACGCGGAAGAGTAGTCGATAATAATACAGGTGAGAGTATTCCAGGAGTTACTGTAATGGTCAAAGGCTCTACTTTGGGTACTGTTACGGATATGGATGGTTCATTTGAGCTAGAAGGAGCATTAAACAAAATCTTAATATTTAGAGCAGTGGGCTTACAATCACAAGAAGTAAATGTAGGAAATAACACCGTACTCAATGTGGCTTTAAATGAAGACACGCAAGAATTAAGTGAGGTAGTGGTAATGGGATATGGCAGTAATCAATCAGCAAGAGGTAGAAAGGCAGAAAAACCCGAGGTAAGTATGGATTATAAAGAATATGAACGTAAAGACATTCCCCTGCAAACCGAAGCCACAGAAAGTGCCATCAGTATTTCTTTTGAGATAGAACTTCCCTACACTATCCCAAGTGATGGCAAGACCCGTACTGTAGAGATTAATCAGCACGAACTCAAAGCAGAATATGAATATTACTGTGCTCCTAAGATAGATTTGGATGCTTTCTTGACTGCCAATATCACTGACTGGGAAGAGTTTAACTTGCTAGATGGAGAAGCTAATTTATTCTTTGAAGGGACTTTCTTGGGTAAAACTGTCTTGCTTCCTCGCCAAGTAGAAGATACGCTTTCTATCTCACTGGGGAGAGATAAAAATATCAAGGTTACACGCAAGCCTGTCAAAGATTACACGAAAAAACAATTCATTGGTAATAAAAAAACGGAAACTCGCACTTGGGAAATCAGTATCCGTAATCAGAAAAAACAAGCTATCAATCTAGTATTAGAGGAAGTTTATCCGATTAGCACCAATAAAGACATAGAAGTAACCCGCAAAGACAATGGAGGTGCTGAGGTAAATAACGAAACAGGAATTCTTACTTGGAAACTCAATATCAAACCTTCCGAAGATAAAAAAATCAACTTCCAATATGAAGTTAAATATCCTAAAGGTAGCATCCTTTATTTAGATTAGAAAACAAATAACAGTGGCAGATAGTACTCAAATACTGTTATATGGCAGAAATCAATGGCTCATAGATGAATCTATGGGCTATTTTATTTAGGAAAAAATTAAAAAAAATAATCAAATTGTAATTCAAAACTATCATCTACTACTCATATTACAATACATAAGTATATATCACATTTGGAAAAACAGTTTTTAGAAATCATTAACCAACATCAAGGCATTATACACAAAGTATGTGCAATGTATATAGATGATCTGGAAGATAGGCAGGATTTGTTTCAAGAAATATTGATACAACTCTGGAAGGCTTATCCACGCTTTCGGGGAGACTCTAAGGTCAGTACTTGGATGTATCGTGTTGCCCTTAACACAGCTATCTCGAATTTCAGAAAAGAAAAAAGAAAGCCACAGAAAACAAATCTTGGAGAGCCTATCTTTCAACTTGCTGATAGTCCTTATGACTATGAGTATGAAGAAAAAATTAAAATATTACGTTAGGCTATTCATCAACTCAGCAAGGTAGAAAAAGCAATCA